>CAZNAF010000009.1:27582-52424 GCA_964570925.1 uncultured Anaerolinea sp. | reverse complement strand
CCTCTTCTGTGTAAGAGAAGCGCTCTAACCAACTGAGCTATCAGCCCGCACCAATTCTAAAGCAAATCACTCAATCTGTAAATCCGATTGATGGGATCGAATGTGTTGTTTTCTCATGTCTTGCAAAATTGACAAAATCCGGGTCAAATCTTTCAGAAACAATTCGTGTCAATTTACAATATAATAGGTTTTAAACGATCAGACTAAAAGGTAAAAATGAGTCATCTTGATCTTAGAACCGTTCTGGTTGGGTATGGCCTGAGCAATTTTATTTGTGCTTTGGTATTGATATTTGTCTGGTATAAAAATCACCAGCGGTTTAATGGTCTTTCATATTACGCGGCAAGTTTTGCCATTAACTTTGTAGGAATTGTATTAATTGGGTTGCGGGATATTGCACCCGATTTTTTCTCATTGTTACTTGGAAATATATCTTTACAGGCGGGGGTGTTACTCCTATATATCGGCATATCAAGATTCCTGCTGATAAAAAGAAACCAGGTGCCTAATTTATTAATTCTTGTCTTCTATAGTTTATTACAAGCAATATTTATTTATACCTATCCAAATCTGCCGATCAGGATCGTTCTTTTTTCTTTGGTTTTATCTATTTATTGTTTTCAAATAACCTGGATGCTTTTCTCCATTAAAAATAAAGAGACGCAAAGTATTACCTTAGGCTTGGGTGTGATTTCCATCCTCTATTGGGCGATAGGGATCGTTCGGATTATCTATACACTTCTCAATCCGCCCGGAAATGAATTATTTATCAATTCCGGTTTTGAAATTTCAATTTATCTTCTATTTCAACTGGTTTATATCGTTTTGACATTCTTTCTATTTTTCATGGTCAATCAATCCCTGGTAATTGACCTTGAAAAAGATATTGAAGAAAAAAGAATAGTAAAGGAAGAATTACAAAGGAGTGAAGAAAAGTTTTATAAGGCCTTTATGTCCAGTCCTGTGCCGATGCTTATCTCGACTCTCAGAAATGGGATTATTTTGGATGCCAACGAAGCTTTCCTGGATCTATCAGGGTTTTCTCGTGATGAAATCATAAATAGCTCTACTTTGAATTTACAGGTGTGGAATGATAAGGCCGACCGAGAAAAAATGGTATCGGAAATTGAAAAACTCGGCACCCTTAAAAATTTTCATTTTCTTGGCAGGAATAAAGCAAACGATCTTTTGAATCTCGTTTATTCTGGTGAAGGGATTCTGATAAACAACGAAAAATGTTTGATTTCTTCGTTGACTGATATTACTGATCAACTGGCGCAACAAAAAGTAACCCAATTAAGATTATCCTTGTGGGAATATTCAGCGGATCATACGACGATCGAATTAATGACCAGGGCTTTGGATGAAATTGAATTAATTACCAACAGCCGCATAAGTTTTTTTCACCTGGTGAATGAACCGAAAAAGTCATTATTGTTGCAGGCTTGGTCTACACAAACAAAAGAAAATTTTTGTATGGCAGAAGGAGAGAACACCCATTATCCGGTTGAAAAAGCGGGAGTTTGGGCGGATAGCATTAGAAAAAAAGAACCGATCATCCATAATGATTACAATGCTCTCCAGAACAAAAAAGGGATGCCGGTAGGTCATGCCGAAGTAGTGCGTGAGCTTGTCGTTCCGGTAATCGAAAAGGGGCAGGTAGAGGCAGTGCTGGGTGTTGGGAATAAAGAAACAGAATATACTCAAAAAGACCTGGAGTTTGTGCAAAAGCTGGCCGAACTGGTTTGGGAAATAATTCGGCAAAAACAGGCAGATGAAAAGATCATGCTGTTGAACGAAAAACTGGAAAATTTGGCCATGACGGATGAGCTAACCCAGATCATGAATCGGCGCGCGTTTTTCCAACGTGGCGAAGAGGAAATCAAAAGAGCGCGCAGACACCATCTGCCAATCTCGGCCATCATGTTGGATATTGACAAGTTTAAAAATATTAATGATACCTATGGTCATGATACAGGTGATTACATACTCAGTTGTTTTGCGTCTATGCTGAAAAAACACATTCGTGAAATTGATATTGTGGGCAGGATCGGCGGAGAGGAATTTGGTATTTTACTCCCAAACACCAAAGCGGAAGATGCGATGAAACTTGCTGAAAGGATCAGGCAATATATTCAAACAGGGAACTGTATGTCCCAGGAAATTGAGATCAAGCTGACCGCGAGCTTTGGTGTGGCCCAATATCATCTTGACCTGAAGGATTTGGATGAATTGTTAAAAGAAGCGGATGTCGCTCTATACCGGGCCAAGAATTCTGGAAGAAACAAGGTTGTATTATTTACAAATGAATGAGCGGGGTGCTAATAAAATGAATGCTATTTTCTTATGCGAGAAATATCCATGAAATTTTTGCGTTTTGTTGGCAAAGACAATGTCGAAAGATACGGCTGGCTGCATGATGATTGTGTGGGTTTGGTTGAAGGAAACCTCTTTGGTGAATATCGAAGGTTGGAAGCCTCTTTTAAATTGAGTGAAGTAAAAATATTAGCTCCGGTGATACCGGAAAAAATAATCTGCCTGGGAAGGAACTTTGTCGAACATGCCAAAGAGCAGGGGGTCGAAGTCCCCGAATCTCCGCTGATCTTCCTAAAACCCCCCAGCGCTGTAATTGCTGAAGCGGAAGAGGTTGTCCTGCCCCTGCAATCGCAACAAGTGGAACATGAAGCAGAGCTCGTAGTAGTGATCGGAAAACAAGGGCGCTGGATCCCCATTGAAGATGCCCAAAATTATGTTTTTGGTTATACGATCGGAAACGACATCACCGCACGCGATCTGCAAGCGAAAGATGGCCAATGGACGCGCGCAAAAGGATTTGATACCTTTTGTCCTTTAGGTCCCTGGATCGAAACTGAGCTGGATCCATCAGACTTGTTAATTACCTGCCGGGTGAATTCAGAACTCCGCCAAATGGCATCTTCCAGTGAAATGGTGTTCTCCGTTCCCCAGGTGATCGCCTATGTGTCCTCTATCATGACCTTAAAACCCGGTGACTTGATATTTACAGGAACCCCTTCTGGGATCGGTTCCATTGTATCTGGCGACGAAATGGAAATCGAGATCGAAGGGATAGGCGTTTTGCATAACCGCGTTGCTTGATATAAATTTCAACAGATCAGCAAGAATAAATAGCGGGAAATAATTATTGAAGTAATGTATTGGTTATGTTATATCTTTTTCTTAAACAAGCGAAATGCTTAAAAAATTCTCCAAATGTTAAATGAGCGTTAAATCATCGTTAATTTTTTGTCGTTATTGAACTTTTTTTATCTGGAGCCTACTATTATTAGCGTAAATTGATAGTTATAATAAATACAGTATCTCAGTAATATTTCAGTAATTATGCTTCATCAAGGACGGGTTTTATGAAATTATCAAATTTTTTACGCATGAATATGTTGGCGAAGATTTCATACATGCTTGGGGCGGCCTTGGTGATCGCGTCTCTTGTGATTAATACAATTCCTGCCAAGGCAGTGGAAGCCTGTGCGAAGGCAATTTTTGTAAGCGGCAGCCCTACATGTGATTATGTCGGAACACGAACGGTAAGTTGGAAAGTCGAGAACGATTGGGATAAAGTTGCCACGATCACCGGCGTTTCACTTTTTATGAATGGCACCCCGTTATCAGGATCCGATGCAGTGATCTCCGGTTTTGGAGTTGGAACAACAATAGCTGCTTACAGTGGAGGAACAGGAAAAGTTTACGGTACCCAGGTAATTAACGGCACCTATATAGGTGCGTTGAAATTGAAAGTTGACGTAAGATGGTCAAATGGCGAAACCGGATCTGGGGAAGGAACCGTAACATTAAATGAGGTTTGCCGCCAACCGGATACACCCACACCGACTTCCACAAACACGCCGACCAACACGGCTACTGCTTCGAATACCCCCACCAATACATCCACCTTTACGGCGACGGCAACCTTTACCGATACCGCCACGCCCACATGTACCTTTACAGAAACCAGTACGCCCACGAATACGGCAACCATAACCAACACACCCACCAATACGAATACACCCACTGATACTCCGACAGTCACCAACACGCCCACCAATACGAATACTCCCACGGATACACCCACTGTCACCAACACACCGACTGAAACGAGTACGCCGACAAATACTAATACGCCTACTGAAACGGCGACTTCCACGCCAACCGAGACTCTGACCCCGACGGTTACCAACACACCGACGGATACGGCCACGGCTACGGCTACCAACACGCCTACTGATACTGCTACACCCACGGAAACGAATACTCCGACCATTACGAATACACCCACCAATACGCCGACCGGGACCCAAACACCGACCAACACTCCCACGATTACTGACACACCGACCAACACGGCTACCTTCACATCCACGCCGACCAATACATCCACGCCAACGGATACGGCCACGCCGACCAACACCGCTACCTTTACAGAAACACCTACCAATACACCCACTGATACGGCTACACCGACAGAAACAAACACACCCACCATCACCAATACGCCTACCAACACGCCGACAGGTACACTGACTCCTACGGTCACGCCTACGAACACCAACACGCCGACCGTAACCAATACACCAACCAATACCAATACGCCGACCAATACCTTTACCTTCACACCAACATTTACCAATACGGCTACAGCGACATTCACAGCGACCGCAACCAACACTGCCACAAATACCACAACACCCACCAACACCGCGACCTCAACGGCCACCTCAACCTTTACACCTTCACCAACCGCGACGGATACTTTCACGCCAACAGCAACGAACACGACTGTACCTACCGATACACCCACTCCTACTGTTGTGCCGACCTTGCCCATCCCAGTGACCGGTGGCGACCAACAATTATTGATCCCGGTGACAGGCGCGGATTTGAGCAGAACGGGATTTAACCTCGCATCGAAATTAATGATGAATTTCGGGTTTGGATTTATTGGACTTGGACTGGTACTTCAGGGATTTTCAAAAAAACGCCAATAAGTAGATAAGTATCAAATAACTCGGGTACGTTTCATTGGAACGTACCCGAGAATCGTTTATACTCAAATTATGTTAGAAAAAATAAAGATTAAGAAAAATATTATCCTGGTCGCCCTGGGTGTACTCTTGATCGTTGCCGGTTTGGGTGGAAATTTGGTTACTTTTGTTCAAAGCGCATCACGCGAGCTGACAGGCGCTTTTCGATTTGTCGAAAAATACTCTCCGATCTCAGAAACCGAAAGAGTTATAAATACATCAGAGCTCGACACAAAGAAAAATTTATTTCAAAAAAATAGTCTCGATTCAAATTCATTTTTACTGCATCCTTCAAGAGAATTGTCTCTTGAAATTCCTTTGATTCCTGAAAAAATCGAAATTCCTGCCATTGATCTGGTCGCTCCTGTCTTGGTGGCTGAATTTAATTTTACGGATCTCGAAGGGGAGACATTCGGTCAATGGATACCGCCAAATGAATATGCTGCGGCATGGCATCCTGACTCAGCCCTTTTGGGTAAATTCGGAAATACGGTCATCAACGGTCATCACAATGAATTTGGCAAAGTTTTCGGTAAACTGGTGGATGTGGAATCGGGAGACATCGTTTATGTGTACGCCAAAGGGAAAAAGTATTCCTTTGTTATCGCAAACAAAATGATCCTCGAAGAGAGAGGCCAGCCGCTCGAGGTCAGAATGCAGAATGCGGAGTGGCTGGGGAAGACGGATGACGAAAGGCTCACTTTGGTAACTTGCTGGCCGGAAAAGTCGAATACACACAGACTCATTCTAGTTGCCAGACCTTATTAGTAGGGCTGTATATGCAGGGAAATAATGCATGGTATAATCTAGCCTTATCCTCAACCTAGCAAATTTTAAGGAGAGTATATGTCTGGCCATTCCAAATGGGCAACCATTAAACGAAAAAAAGGCGCCGCCGACGCAAAACGTGGACAAGTTTTTACGCGTCTGACCAGAGAGATCGTCATGTCTGCGCGTGAAGGTGGTGGAGATCCTGATTCAAATTTTCGTCTGAGGCTCGCCATCGATAAAGCAAAAGCCCAGAGCATGCCAAAAGAAAACATCGACCGGGCGATTAAACGGGCCACCGGCGAGGGAAAAGAGGGGGAAAGTTTTGAAGAGGTAATGTACGAAGGCTACGCACCCAATGGGATTGCGGTGGTTGTCGAGTGTGTCACTGAAAACCGGAATCGTACTGTTGCAGAAGTTAGGCATATCTTGGCTCGCTCTGGCGGTAACATGGGTGAATTGGGATCTGTGGCCTGGCAATTTAAAAGAGCGGCTACTTTTTCATTTGCGGCCGATAAATATAATTTTGACCAGATCTTCGAGTTAGCCGTCGAGGGGGGCGCAGATGATGTTACCGAGGAGGATGGCGAAATAAACGTTATTGCTCCTGTGGAATCCTTTAAATCCCTGATCGACCGCTTTAGGGCGGCGAATCTTATGCCTGACGAAGCTGGGCTGAGCATGCTCCCGAATACTGAAATGGAATTGGGGGTGGAAGATACCTTGCAGGTCGTTCGCACAATTGAGAGCCTGGAGGAATTGGACGACGTTCAAAACGTTTACTCTAATTTGAAGATATCTGAAGAAGCCATGGCGGCACTTGAATCAGAGTAAACGCGATGCGGGTATTGGGAGTGGACCCTGGAACAGAAACAACCGGATTGGCGTTGATTGAGGAAGATGAGAACGGTAAACTAATTCCAATCCATTATGGCGTCATTAAAACCTCTCACAAAGAGACGCCCGCGAAAAGACTTCTAATTATCTATAATGAATTAAACGAAATATTTTTTCTCCACCGACCGGATTCTGGCGCAGTGGAGAAATTGTTTTTCCAAAAAAATGTTACCAACGCCATTGCTGTTGGACAGGCCAGAGGGGTCATACTGTTAAAGTTTGCGCAAGCAGGTTTACCGGTTGCGGAGTACTCTCCGCAGGAGGTGAAACAGGCTGTAACCGGTTATGGAAACGCTGAAAAGAAACAAGTGCAGATAATGGTAAAAACAATTTTGGGTTTGAACGAAATTCCGAAACCGGATGATGCCGCGGATGCGCTGGCCATTGCCATCTGCCATATCAATACCAAGAACCCCTCAAGTCTATTCGAACACCAGGTGTGAATTGATCAACAGTAGATCGAATACCCAAATAAAAATGATCCGCAAGCTGCGAGAGAAGAAATACAGGATGGAAAGCGGTTTATTCTTTTTGGAAGGTATTCGCATTGTTTTGGAGGCTCTTGAACATAAAGACCAAATTCAACAACTGATCGTTTCGAGAGAGTTGCTAATAAACCATAAAGCGATCCAAGCAGTCAATCAAGCTGGCGAAGAGGGGGTATCCGTCCTTGAAGTGAGCGCAGAAGTTTTTTCCACCTTATCAGAAAAGAACGGACCGCAAGGATTGGCAGCAGTCGCTGAACAAAAATGGAAAACCCTCCCTGATCTTGATCAGAAATTTTCTGGAATTTGGATCGCTTTGCATCAGGTTGCTGACCCGGGGAATCTTGGCACCATCATTCGAACGCTGGATGGTATGGACGGTAAAGGTGTGTTTCTATTGGATAATTGCACTGACCCTTACGATCCTTCATCGATCCGGGCAAGCATGGGGGCAATTTTTAGAAAAGAGATCATAAAAACTTCGTCAGAAGAATTTCGAAATTATTGCATTCTCAAAGAAATCCCGATCATCGGAGCTTCCGATAAAGCGCAAAATAATTATCATGAATTTCCTTACCCACAAAATATGATATTGTTGATGGGGAGTGAGAGGGAAGGGATTCCCCCATATTTGCAAGAAGGATGTGTTGATCTGGTTGCCATCCCCATGTTGGGGCAGGCAGACTCCTTGAATCTTTCTGTAGCTTCCTCGATCATCCTGTATGCCATCCTGGAACACCTGAATAAATAACGGAGTTAAATTATGTTAGCCACCATAGAAGGTAATGTCACCCAAATACTCGAAGACAGTCTGGTGATAAATGTTTCAGGGGTCGGTTTCCAGGTATTCGTTCCTGCCTATTTGTCAAAATCCGCGGAATTGCATAAATCCACGGCCTTATTCACCCACTTGATCGTCAGGGAAGACGCACTGACTCTTTATGGATTTTCCACGCAGGAAGAAAAAGAAATGTTCGGTTTGTTGCTTGGAACAAACGGAGTTGGTCCAAGGACAGCCTTGATGGTTCTGTCGACCCTGTCTTTGGATCTCATAAAGGATTCTGTGATTCAAGAAAAATCCGAGGTTTTTAACAGAGTACCAGGGATCGGGAAAAAAACCGCACAGAGTATTATTTTGCAGCTGCAAGGGAAAATAACAAAGAATGAAAAGGGTATTGGCAGTTTCATTTCAAAACTTGATGATGATGTCGTTTCAGCCCTCACCAGCCTGGGATACAGTATTGTAGAAGCGCAAGCAGCATTACAAATGATCGAAAAAGATGCGCCTGATGATCTGGAAACGAGACTAAGACAGGCATTAAGGTATTTCGTGTAAATTATCGCATCATCTTTTTTAAAACAATTTTTCCAAAGCGTTAGGGAATGAAGTAAAATAAGAAGTCAATTACAACCGTTTCGGTTCTAATGGAGGATTAATGGCGGAATCATTACAACAATTCACCGAAGGATTGACCAGCAAGATCCAATCCTTTGAGTCAAAATTCCAGGTTCGGAATATTGGTACTGTTTTTGAAACTGGCGACGGCATTGCACAGGTG
Source organism: uncultured Anaerolinea sp. (assembly GCA_964570925.1). GTDB lineage: Bacteria > Chloroflexota > Anaerolineae > Anaerolineales > Anaerolineaceae > UBA6107. Next base: position 43,658 of record CAZNAF010000009.1, on the reverse strand, counting down.
AGCGGTTTGACTGACGTGCGATCACAGGAATTAGTACAATTTGAAAATGGGGTCATGGGGATCGCATTCAATCTTGAGAAGAACCGCGTTGGCATCATCATCCTGGGGGATTATTCCTCGGTTTTCGAGGGCATGAAAGTTGAAACAACTGGACGTATCGCTTCCGTACCGGTCGGAGACGAACTGATTGGCAGGGTTGTAAATGCGTTGGGAGATCCGATCGATGGGAAAGGGGAGATAAAAGCCTCCAAATTCCAACCCCTGGAAAGAATTGCTCCGGGCGTGATCGAACGAAAAGACGTTGATACACCGGTGCAAACAGGCATCAAGTCCATTGACGCCATGATCCCCATCGGCAGGGGACAACGTGAATTGATCATCGGGGATCGTCAGACCGGCAAGACCGCCATTGCCATCGATACGATCATCAATCAAAAAGGCAAAGACCTCATCTGTATCTATGTGGCCGTTGGTCAAAAGAAATCAACCATCGCACGGACCGTAGCCCTGCTCGAACAATATGGGGCAATGGAACATACCATAATCGTTTCCGCTACAGCGGACGAATCCGCAGCCATGCTTTACATTGCTCCCTACGCGGGATGCGCCATCGGTGAACACTTCATGGAGCGTGGTTTAGACGCGCTTGTGATCTATGACGACCTTTCAAAACACGCCTGGGCTTATCGTGCCTTATCCTTGTTACTCAGACGTCCTCCGGGTCGTGAAGCCTACCCCGGCGATGTTTTCTATCTTCATTCCCGGCTGCTCGAAAGGGCCGCTGTGATGGCCAATGAATATACGATTGTTGACTCAGGGTTCGTGGAAGGATCAATTGACAGGTCAAAGGTAAAAGAAGAAGACATCTTTAAAGGACCGATGTCAATGTATGATGCCCAACAAAAATTAGAGACCCTGCAAGATAAAGACAAGAAAAAAATTGTGAAAATTAAGGGTAGCGGCGGATCGTTGACCGCCTTGCCGATCATTGAAACCCTTCTGGGAGATGTTTCTGCATACATCCCAACCAATGTTATTTCCATTACAGATGGACAGATTTACCTTGAGGGTAACTTGTTCAACGCCGGAATTCGACCTGCCGTCAATGTCGGTATTTCCGTTTCACGTGTCGGCGGTTCCGCACAAACAAAAGCCATGAAACAGGTTGCCGGGCGCCTGAGGCTGGATATGGCCAATTTTAGGGAGCTGGCGGCCTTTGCTCAATTCGGTTCTGACCTTGATAAAGCCACGCTTGGACAACTCAACCGTGGTCTGCGTCTGCAGGAAATATTGAAACAACCGCAATATGAACCAGTCCAATTGGAAGACCAGGTTTTGGTGTTATTCGGTGGTATTAACGGATACGCTGACACAGTAACCCTGGATCGTATTAACGATTGGCAAAAAGATTTATTAAAGTTTTTTGACACTTCGTTCCCTGAAATTAAAAAATCGATTGCTTCCGAAAAAAGGATCAGCCCTGAGAATGAACCGGCTTTACGAAAAGCCATGGATATGTTTATCGCTTCTTGGAAATAGAGATTAAGGGACATTGATTTAATGGCATCGATTCGTGAAATGCGATTACGCATTAAAAGTGTAAAATCCCTCGCCCAGGTAACCAAGGCGCTTGAGACGGTTAGCGCCAGCAAGGTGCGCAAAGCGGTATTGGCAAACCAGGCCTCCAAGCCCTATTCTGAAAAAGCCTGGAAGGTTCTGCTACACCTTGCCAGACAGCCTGGACATAATAACCTTCATCCTTTACTCAATGAACGGCCTTTTGTCCGAAAAATACTGGTGGTAATGATCTCCGGTGATCGAGGCTTGGCGGGATCTTACAACGTAAATGTATTGCGCAATACACTGATGTATTTTGACCAATTTTCTCAACAGGTGGATTATGTCTGTATCGGCAAGAAGGGGAGAGACCTGTTGCTTCGGCGAAGGGCGAACGTGATCGCTGAATTTACCGATCTGAAGAACCCGGTATCATTTTTAGAAATTTCTCCCATCAGCCACTTGATCGTCGAGGATTTTTTGGCCGGAGAACACGACCAGTTTTACCTGTCTTATACTGAGTTCGAATCGATGACCAAGCAGGAAACCAGAATTCGTAAAATCCTGCCTTTGGAGGTTGATTATTCAGGCCACGGACCCAACGCCACCCACGAGGCAGTGCATTCCGTTTTTTCCTATGAGCCTGATCAAAAAGAATTATTGGATGAGATCATTCCAAGGTTCACGGGCATGCAGATTTATCAGGCCGTACTCTCTTCGCAAGCTTCGGAACACGCTGCGCGCATGATCTCAATGTCTAATGCCACCGAGAACGCAAATGAGCTTGGCGGTATCCTGCAACTGGAATATAACAAAGCCAGACAACAGAGTATTACGAATGACATGCTGGATATAGTTGGCGGGGCAGCCGCACAAACGAATTAATCATTGAATAACGTGAAATTATCTGGAGGTTTTTAACATGAATGAATCAACCGGTAAAATAACTCAAATCCAGGGAAGCGTTGTCGACGTGGAATTCCCTGCCGGTGATACTCCTTCTGTTTTTGAAGCTTTAAATTTGGTCGATGATCAGGGGAACCAGATTACCTTGGAAGTACAAAAACTTCTGGAAAACCACGTGGCCAGGTGTGTCGCGATGGCGTCCACCGATGGGTTAAAACGCGGAACGGAAGTCTCAAGAACAAACAATCCGATCACCGTTCCTGTCGGACCAGGGACGCTTGGAAGAGTTCTCAATGTATTGGGAGAACCGGTTGACAACAAAGGACCTGTCGATTCAAATCTATATTATCCCATTCACCGGGCTGCTCCTTCTTTTGACGAACAATCAACGCAAGTTGAAGTATTTGAAACCGGGCTGAAAGTGATCGACTTGATTGCGCCATTCACCAAGGGCGGGAAGACAGGCATTTTTGGTGGCGCTGGCGTCGGAAAAACAGTGATCATTCAGGAATTGATCCGCTCCATTGCGACAGTGCATAAAGGTAAGTCAGTCTTCGCGGGAGTCGGGGAACGCACCAGAGAAGGAACACAGCTGTATCGTGAAATGCTGGAATCTGGTGTGATGAAAGACACCGTAATGGTATTTGGCCAGATGAATGAAACCTCAGGGGTTCGCCTGCGTGTTGCCTTAACTGCTTTGGCAATGTCGGAATATTTCCGAGACCAGGGAATGGATGTATTGTTATTCATTGACAATATTTTCCGGTTCACCATGTCAGGGTCGGAGGTTTCAGCTTTATTGGGACGTATGCCATCGGCCGTGGGTTATCAACCAACCCTGGCGTCAGAGATGGGCGAATTGCAGGAACGCATTACTTCCACACGTACCGGTTCAATTACTTCCATGCAGGCTGTATACGTCCCAGCCGATGACTATTCCGATCCTGCGCCGGTTGCGACCTTTACGCATTTGGATGCCACGATCGCCCTGGAACGCTCCATCGCGGAGAAAGCGATCTATCCCGCCGTCGATCCTTTGGCTTCAACATCCCGAATTCTGGATCCAAAAATCGTGGGAGAAGACCATTACAATACAGCCCGAGAAGTTCAAAGGATCCTGCAACGGTATAAAGATTTACAAGACATTATCGCAATCCTGGGCATCGACGAGCTTAGCGAAGACGACAAGGTCATCGTTTCTCGAGCTAGGAAGATCGAAAGATTCTTCTCGCAGCCCATGTATGTTGCTGAACAATTCACAAGTATTCCAGGCACTTATGTCTCATTAAAAGACACCATTCGAAGCTTCAGAGAAATTTTGGATGGAAAATTCGATGAATTGCCCGAGGCTGCATTTAATATGGTTGGCACAATTGAAGACGCTTTTGCTCGAGCAAAAACACTGGCAGGATAAAGGACGATCATGACCATCAGGTGTGAAATCGTTTCGCAAGACAGGATTGTCTTTCAGGATGACGTGGACATGGTTGTTTTGCCTGGCGCGGCGGGAGATATGGGGATTCTTCCACACCACGCACCGGTTCTGTCTGTTTTGAATTTTGGCATCATAACTGTAAAAAAATCCGGTAACGAAGAACATTTTACCGTTGCTGGCGGGGTCGCAGAAGTACAACCCGATCAGGTGACCATCCTGGCGGATGCTGCTGAAAATGTGGAAGAGATCGACGTTCAGCGTGCTCTTTTGGCCAGACAAAAAGCCGAAGAAAGACTGAAAGAGATCCAAACCGTGGACAAAGACCGGTATATGAAAATGGTTGCGGCTCTAAAACGCTCTAATTTACGCATTCGGGCGGCTAGCAAATATCGCACCGATCTAAAAAATCAGGAACTTAAATAAGGAAATATTTATATGGCAGGTTTAACCCGCGATTTGGGGATTGATCTGGGTACATCCAATATTATTATTGCGGAAGGTTCTCAAATACTACTTCAAGAACCTACCTTTGTTTCAATTCTGGTTGATGAAGAAAAAATGGTTGAATGGGGTCAAGCCGCAAAGAACATGGAGGGCAGGGTACCCGATACCATTGAGGTGGTAAGGCCCCTCTATCACGGCGTCATTGCCGACTACGAAGTTGCGGAGACCCTCCTCGCTTATTTGACCAAAAAAGTATGCGGACCGATGCATTTATTAAAACCACGCATGATGATCACCATCCCTTACGGCGTAACCAGCGTGGAAGGTAGAGCCGTCCGGGAAGCCGGGATCGGTGCTGGAGGACGGGAAGTGTATTTGATTCCGCAGCCATTGGCGGCGGCGCTTGGCGTAGATTTACCCATCGGAACTCCCTCAGGGAACATGATCCTATGCCTGGGTGGCGGTGTCAATCAAATCTCGATCATCAGTCTTAATGGAATCGTCTCCGGGGATGCTGCCCGAACGGGTGGCATGGAATTGGACGAGGCCATTGTCTCTTACGTAAGAAAACGCTTTGGCGTGATCATTGGACAATCCAGCGCGGAATACGCCAAGATTACGATTGGCGCTGCCATTCCACAAGACACGCAGTTATCGGTTGAAATTCAAGGACAGGACCAGGTTACCAGCCTGCCGCGGCCGGTTGTTTTGACCACTGATGATATCGTGGAAGCAGTTCAGGAACCACTCACGGATCTCATTAAAGTAATCAAAAAAGTCCTTGAGCGTACCCCGCCTGAACTGGTTTCGGATATCATTGATCGCGGAGCTGCCATGTGTGGCGGAGGATCGCTGCTTAGGGGCTTGGATAAATTCCTGACGCGCTCAATTGGCATCCCGGTGTATATGGTGGATAATCCGCTGACTTGTACAGTGGAAGGGGCCGTAAAAGCCATCGAAATGAAGGATCTGTTGAAAAGAAGCCTTTCTAACGTATAAAAAAAAGTCCTGCGCTTGTAAGCCGCAGGACTTTTTCTTTCAGTCGCGACTGGAAGATCTTCCGGTCAGTAGAAAAGCATAATACAGAACGGTGCTGATGGCTTGAATGGCTCCGGCTACGTAGGTCCATGCTGCCGCGTCAAGCACCCTGGCAACACCTTCATTTTCTCCCGAGTAAATGATCCCGGAACCTGAAAGCCATGCTTTGGCTCGATTGCTGGCATCGATTTCTACAGGCAGCGTGATGAGCGCGAAAACCGCGGTGGCTGTAAAGAGAGCAAGTCCGATCCAGGCGATCATCGTACCGGTTTGCGAAGACATGAACAAGCCGATCATAAAAATAATGGGTCCAAGCCAGCTTCCGATCTGAACGGAAGGAACCATGAAGGAGCGAATTTTTAGCGGCCCGTAAGCTTCCATGTCTTGAACCGCGTGACCGCTTTCGTGTGCGGCAACACCTGCGGCGGCGACACTTGCGCTGCGATACACACCGCTACTGAGCCTGAGGACCTTTTTGCTCGGGTCATAATGATCACTTAAATTTCCGCCAACTTCTTCGATGCGAACTTGATTCAAGCCGTTACTGTCCAGCATTCGGCGAGCGACTTCCGCTCCGGTCAATCCGGTTGTGGTTCTTACTTTGGAATACTTGGAAAAAGCACCTTTAACCTTCATTTGAGCCCACAAGCCAAAAAGAAGAGCCGGAAGGCTATAAAGAAGATAGAGTCCGTATCCACCGAAATACATTTTTACTCCTTGTGAATCTACATGTTATAAAAATCATTCTAACAGCTAACAATTGAAAATAATATAAGCGGACTATATGATTTTTATAAAAAAAACTCCCAGGATCGGGAGTGGATAAAGCTTTGTGTCCCTGGTGGGACTCGAACCCGCACCAACGGCTTCGGAGGCCGTTACGCTATCCATTGCGCTACAGGGACGAACGACCTAATTTTACCAGACATTGGTGGGTTCTTGCTTTCAGAGATCTGCTCTTTCAACCACAATGGTGAAATTGGCAGCCAGAGCTGCGATAGCGCCAATGGCAGCCCATACAGGCAGTAGGATGACCCCTACGATTCCCACAGTCAAGGGAATTTCGATATAGGTGTTTCCTTTTTCATCCTTTATGATGATCCGGCGAACGTTCCCTTCATGAAGGATTTCTTTGATCTTAGCGATCAATCCTTCTCCGTCCACATGAAATTCTTCATAATGAGTATTTTCAGTATTCATTTTTCCTCACAGTTCGATATACCTAATATACGAACCTTACAAAGATTGGTTTCAAGTTTCACACTTTTTCCCATTTTTCAGGGAATGCAAAATCTCCATCATTATTCGATTTAAATTGGGCAATGAATTCCACTGCGTCAGAGTTCAAGGCTCCGTAGATATGGGGAAATAGTTCGTCACCGCCCTCTGTGTTTTCCCACTTCAGATTTGGATGGAGTTTGGACAGGTTTATGGAAAGAAGGATCAAACCGCTTTGATCGGAATAGAACCTTTTCCCGACAATGGGGATCTGTTCCTTCTTGGAACAGTGAATGAATCCATCTTTTTCAAAATTCTCAGGAAGATAAGAGCCGGTGAGTTCCGCTTCTTGCCACACCTCAGGCCGGGTAATGTGATAGATCATTTTTACGTCTCTGTTGAAATGAGGGATCGTTTCGGGGATGGGAATGGAGATTTCAACCAAACCGGCGGTTTTTCCGTCCTGATACCATGGACATTGAAAAATGAATTTTTTCTTTCCCTCGCGTTCAATGGTATAGGCGTTCGTTTTTTCATTTTCGATCAGTTCAACTATTTTTCGATTATCTTTGGGAGAATGGCAATTAAAGAGTGATTTTCCGATCAAGTTATTTCCGCCGTCTTTCGCAAATGTTTGTATGGATTTTTCATTCATATCAAGGATATTGCCCTCACAATCACAGAGCGTAATGGCGAATGGTACGGAATCTGCCCAGGGGTGATCTTGCATTTTATTTTTCCTCCAAAGTTAGGTTATTTGTGAAGAGAAGTTCATGGATGGCCTTAAGCAAAGATTCTTCTTTTTCGATAGCATAAATATATCTGCGAAGGTTCGAAGTATTTAAGAAACCATGCAAATATCTTGTCATATGTTTGCGAAATAAGATTACGCCAATTTTTTCCTGATAGTGGATGGTCATCAGGTTTAAGTGATGCGCGATCATTTTAAACAAATCATCAATGGTTTGATCTTCTCTTTGACCGCCCGAGAAGATCCACGGATTGCCGATTGCCGCTCGGCCGATCATCACCGCGTCGCAGCCTGTTTGTGTGAGCATGGCATCGATGTCTGCCTGGCATTTAATATCGCCGTTTCCGATTACCGGGATGGTCAGCGCGGATTTTATTTCCCCTATGGCAGACCAGTCAGCGGTTCCGGAGTATTCTTGCTTTCTTGTACGCGCATGCACCGCGATGGCGCTGGCTCCGCTTTCCTGGATGATGCGGGCAACCTCCAGATAATTCAGCGAATGTTCATCCCAGCCAAGTCTGATTTTGGCAGTGACAGGCACTTGTAAGGTTTTTACGAGGCTTTCAACCATGACACCAATTTTCAATGGATGTTTCAGCAGCCCGGCACCGGCTCCTCGATTGGAGACGTTTCGGGCAGAGCAGCCCATGTTGATGTCAATAAAATCTGGTTCCAGCGTTTCCAGTTTTTGAGCAGCCGCCAACATTCGCTCGGGATTGTCATCAAAGATCTGAAAAGCGAACGGCCTTTCTGCTTCGCTATATTGGAGCTTGCTTTTCAAATGGGGGTGTTTGTTTTTTACGTCAATGCCGTTAATGAACTCGGAAATGGATAACGCTGACCCGCATTGACGGGCGGTAAGGCGAAAAGGTGAATCCGTATATCCATCCATGGGAGCGAGGATCACTCTTCCATGAACTGGTATCAAACCTATTTTAAAGAGTATGGGTGTATGATTGGAAGTCATAAAAAGGTCGGAAGTAAAAATATGCGAAAATTACTGCGATTGCGTATAGTTATTATAATGGGTTCGATTCTTTTATGTTTTAACCTTTTTGCCTGTCAGACTGCCCGGATTCCAACACAAACGGATGAAGGATCAAAGTCGCCAACCACTGAAGCTGTGGTCGCAACCCGGTATACCGTTCAAGAGCAAGGGTTTCAAACAGAAACCCCGCCGCCTGATATTCAGGATTTGACCGATATCAGCACAAGGTATTCCTTTCTTGCCACACTCGATTATAACAAGCATAGTCTGCAAGTGGAGCAATCCATCCGCTATACAAATAGCACTGGAAAGGAATTAGAAGAGCTTCCCTTGGTCGTTCCGCCAAATTTGGAAAAGGGCGTTTTTGATCTAAGCTCGATCACCGTCGATGGCGTCGAATTCTTGAATTATGAAATCAATGAGACGAACCTGATCCTCGCCCTGGATGACAATTTGGAAGTTGATGAGACGATTCAACTCGTTTTTCGATATTCGATTCATCCAAAAATAAACGGCGGTGTGTTGGGTTATACAGCCAAACGAATCAATTTTTCCGACTGGTATCCCATGATCCCTCCCTACGATCATGTAAAGGGTTGGATCTGTCATCCTCCTTCAACGGTGGGAGAATACCTGGTTTATGAACCGGCTGATTTTGATTTACAGCTCACCCTGGCAGGAGCAGAGAACCTTATTCTCGCCGCCAATACACAAGTGGTTCCATTGGCCCTGGATCAATATCGATTGAAATCAGAAAATATGCGTAACCTGGTTTTTTCTGTCAGCGATCGCTACCAGGTATTGACCGGCGAAATGGAAGGTGTCGCGTTGAAAGTGTATGTTTTTGAGGGGGATGAAAAAAGCGGTCAAGCTGTGCTCAATAATTCAGCCAGCGCGTTATACTTTTATGGTGAACTCTTTGGGGTGCCCTATCCGCATAAGACTTTCACCGTTGTGGAAAGCGACTTTCCGGATGGCATGGAGTACGACGGGCTTTATTACCTGAGTGATTTCTATTTCAAAAATTATGACGGCACCTTCAAGAATTACCTTTCCCTACTGTCAGTCCATGAGACCTCCCATCAATGGTGGTTTGGGTTGGTAGGCAGCGACCAGGCACTGGAGCCCTGGCTGGATGAATCCCTGGCGACATACAGTGAATTCCTTTTTATTGAGCACTTTTATCCGCAGCTTGCTGATTGGTGGTGGCAGTATCGGGTGGAAACCTACGCACCAGGCGGAAACGTAAACCGCACCATCTACGAACAGACCGATCTGCGCACCTACATCAACGCTGTTTATCTTCAAGGCGCAGTTTTTCTGCATAAAGTACGCCGCTTGGTGGGAGACGCCTCCTTTTTTGACGGTTTGCGCGGTTTTACAACCGCGTACAGCCACAAGATCGCAAGATGGGACGACCTGATGGATAGGCTTGTTCCGGAGCCATCTGACGCGGTCAACGCGTTGGTAAGCGAATATTTTATTGCAAAATAACTCGCTAGAATACCATTGACAAATAAGAACAAATGTACTATAAGAGATCAATTCAAAATTGTTCTTTAATATGTTCGTGCATAAGAACGAAAGGCCGGGGGTATCCATTTATAGATTTTTCCGATCTCAAAGTATTCGTTTATTCGTTTTAGATATTTTGTCGAAACGAATACGAATAACATTTCACCATCTGGCGGTGTTCTTTTCGCTCTCTTGACAAAGAACAAATGTTCTATATAATAGAATTATGGAACAGATTTCAAAGGTCGAACTGGCTCTGCCTCTTTCCAATGAGTTGCTGGTTCTTTTCGGACCGCACGCCGGGGGTGGGCGCATGCTTGACCTGGCCGCTCGTTTGTCGCTGCGCGGTCCTCTTTATATGTTGGATTGCGGTAACCGCAGCAACATATACCGCGTGGCAAGGGAACTGCGCGGGTTGACCGGCGATCCAGCCGGCATGTTGAAAAACATCCGTCTTTCGCGCGCTTTTACCTGTTTCCAGGTTTATGCCCTGCTCGAGAAGCTGGTGCCTGAAGCGGGGGTGCCGGTGCTTGTCATGGATTTGCTGGCTACTTTCATGGATGAGAGCGTGCAGGCCGCGGAAAGCGCCTTGATCTTTACCAGGACCCTCGATTGCATCGAGCGCACCAGCCGTGTGGCGCCGGTAGTGGTCAGCGCGAAGCCGCTCCTTTCCATTTCCAGTCCGCGCCTGGGGCTGCTGGCTGAGTTAAAACGGCGGGCCACCCACATTTGGGAGGAGCTTTCTCTTCAGGAACCGGAAAAATTTGATCTTCAGCCCTCCCTGTTTGGCGAACGGATTTTTTCCGGAGACGGGAGCTAGGCATGGGGCGCACCATCCTTTCCGCCACGCAGACCTGGGTTGAAGAAGAAAAATCCCTGGCTCGTTTTTTGCGCGCGCTGCGGAAAAACGACAAGGAACTGCTTGAAGAACTGATCGCGCTTTCTCATACGCACATCGCCGAAGCTTCCTATGCCAGCAACCTGTACCCGATGGATATCTACCTCGTGTCCATGCTGCTTGAGCTTTACAAAAAGGTCAGGCAGTTGGAGCGCAAGCTGGAAGAGAACGGCCTCCTGCCGATCACGGAGTTCAACGCTCCGTCGCGCGGGATCACTTCGCTGCTTGATCTGGTGGATCAGGCCAGGGAACCTTCTGCGCAAAGTACACCCGATCCTGAACCGGCCGCAGCGGAGGAAGCCCCGCCTGCTGAATACGTTGACCTTCAGGAAGGGGCCTGACGTGTGCGCGGCGCTGCTGCGCGGCTGGCTGCTGGACCTCTACGAAGACGAGGCAGACGGTTTGCGTTTGTGGTTTATTACCGAGGAGGGCGAGCGCCTTTGTTTGCGTCAGCAGATGCCGATCACTTTTTATGCCGCCGGTGAGGCTGAGCAATTACGCGCCTTATGGAAGATGCTACGCCGGCAGCCTGGGGTGCTGTCGCTGAGCCGCGAGATCCGGCGCGATGTTTTTTTGCCCGAACCGATCCCGGTACTGCGGGCCGTGGTGGATAACTCCATACGTCAGGCGCGCGTGTTCCGGGAGGTGCAAAAGCAGTTTCCCCTCCTTACTTATTATGATGCCGATATCGCGGTCAGCACGCGTCACGCTGCGCTTCATGGCAGTTTCCCCATGGCCTTTTGTGAGATTGAGGCGGGTGAGAACTCTGTCCTTCACTCATTACGCGTGCTCAATTCACGCTGGGACCTCGCACCGGTATTCCCCGTTTTTCGACGCGTTCTGCTGGAGCCTGATTGTGATCCCGCTCGTGAAACGCCCAGGACTTTGCTGCTGCATTATCGTCAAAGACGACGATCTCTTCCCCTGCAATGCCCGCAGGAACTGGTCGCGGAGCTGAACGAGATGCTCGATCAGATCGATCCGGATTTTGTCCTGACGCAGTGGGGCGATAACTGGCTCTTCCCTGAATTGTTAAAGCTGTCAGAGCAGGCCGGTGAAAAACTGCGTTTGAACCGCGACCCTGAGCGTGACGTGCGCTGGCAGAAGGAGTTGACCTATTTCTCGTACGGACAGATCATTTACCGCGCGGAGGAAGCCCACCTGTTCGGTCGTTGTCACATTGACCAACGCAACGCGATGATGTGGCGGGATTACGGTCTGGATGGGGTGCTCGAATCGGCGCGGGTCACCGCCCAGTCCATCGAACGGGCGGCGCGCGTGTCGCCGGGTTCGGGCATCTCGGCCATGCAAATGCTCACGGCGCTTGAGAACGGCATTTTGGTGCCCTGGCACAAGCAGCAGGTGGAGCAATTCAAGTCTGGCACCGACCTCATCCAGCGTGACAGGGGTGGGCTGATCTATCAGCCCATCGTGGGCCTGCACGCGAACGTGGCCCAGATCGATTTCATTTCCATGTACCCGGCCATCATCATCAAGGGCAACATTTCTCCTGAAGTGGACCTGCCTGAAGGGATCACACCGGCCAGCCCGGAGCTCGGCGTTGTTCCGCTGACGCTTAAACCGCTGTATGAAAAGCGCGTCGCCCTTAAACTGAACTCGGCCAACCTGCCCAAGGGGAGCGCGCTGGTAAAACGGGACAAAGCCCGCGCTTCTGCGTTGAAGTGGCTGCTTGTGGTTTGTTTCGGTTTTTTGGGCTACAAGAATGCCCGCTTTGGCCGCATTGAGGCTCACGAGGCCGTGACCAACGGAGGACGTGAGGTGATTTTGCGGGCCAAGGACGTTGCCGAGTCGCTGGGGTTTGAGGTGTTGCACATCTTTGTGGATGCCTTGTGGCTTAAGAAACCCGGCGCGCTCACCAAGCAGGATTTTCAATCCGTTCTGAATGCCATCTCTGAAAACACCGGTTTGGGCGCTTCACTGGATGGGGTCTATCGTTGGGTGGCGTTCTTGCCTTCCCGTTCTGACAGCCGCATTCCCGTCGCCAACCGTTATTTCGGTGTCTTTCAGGATGGTTCTCTCAAGGTACGCGGCATTGAAGTTCGCCGTCGTGATACCCCCCCGTGGGTGGGAGACGTGCAGTCAGCCATGTTGAAGATCCTTTCTGACGCTCATACGCTTGAAGCGCTGCCGGAGAAGTTATCTGAAGCGTTCAATTTTTTTAGGCGCGCCCTGGCCGACCTGCGTGCCGGGCGTGTGCCGGCCGAAAAACTGGTGATCACCTCGCGCATCACGCATGAACTGGAATCTTATAAGTCTCCGACCCCGGCGGTGCGGGCTGCAATGCAATTGTTAAAGACGACAGGCAAACGGGTTCGACCCGGACAAAAAATGCGTTTTTTGTATACCTGCGGGGTTGCTGACGTCAGCCCGTGGGAAACATCTGAAAAAATTGATCCCGCCAGTTTGGATGTGGAAAAATACGTGGAATTGCTTTCCAGGGCGGCTGCGAGTGTGTTTTATCCGTTTGGGGTGGAAATGGAGGATTTGAAACAATGGGCTCACTCCGCTACAATAAGGTTGCCATTAAATTTTGAAAGGCAGAAAACTCATGTGCGGCAGATTTTCGATCATGTACGATCCGGAAGAGTTGAAGGACATGCTGGGGTTGGCGGACGTGCCCGCAGGGCTGGTCCCCAATGAGAATATATCGCCTGGTCAGGGGGTCGGGGTGATCACGGACGCTATGGATCGCAAGATCGAGGTGTTCAGGTGGGGGTTGGTGCCATCGTGGGCGAAAGACCCCTCGATCGGCTACCGCATGTTCAATGCCCGTGCCGAGACCCTCTCAGAAAAACCTTCCTTTCGTAACGCGTTTACCCGGCGGCGCTGCCTGATCCCGGCCGGTGGGTTTTACGAGTGGCGCGAAGAGGACGGGCGCAAACAGCCCTATCTTTTTCAGTTGCAAAACCACCAGCCGTTTACCTTTGCCGGTTTGTGGGAGCACTGGCAGGATGATCAGGGCAGTGAGATTCTTTCTTGTACCATCATCACCACGGCACCCAACGATCTGCTGGCTGAATACCATGATCGAATGCCGGTAATTCTGGATGTAAACACTTGCTGGTCGTGGCTTGAAGAACGACCCCTGCCGCAGTTACAGGGCATGTTGGCGGCATACCCCGCTGAAAAAATGGCGCCGCCGCAAAGGATAGACCCGCTGGTTTTTAGAAAATCAACCCATTAAGAAAATACCGGAAGTATAATTATCCAATCAATGAAGGTGGAGAAGGCTTATGTTGGAGAATGCGAAGATCGCGATCATCGGGTTTGGCGTGATGGGCAAGGCCATTGTGGCCAGTTTGATCAACAAGGGAAAAACGGACGCGAAGTCCTTGGTGGTTGTGGAACCCACATCCGAGAGATTGGAAATGCTCTCAAAAGAATTTGGGATCTCAGGCCATGAAGAAAGCGATGGGGTCATTGGGGATGCCGACATCGTCATTCTGGCGGTCAAACCGCAGGGATTTAAAAACGTTGCCCGCGCCTTAAACAACAATCTAAAACCAGACGCCCTGGTACTTTCCATTATTGCCGGCGTTCCCCTTAAAGATCTGGTGGATAAATTAGGGGTAAAACAGATTGTCAGGGCAATGCCTAATACGGCTTCGCAAATAGGCATGGGCATAACGGTTTGGGCCAAGACCGAACAGGTCAGCGAAGAAAAGAAAGAGATTGCCGCCGAGATCATCCGCACCCTGGGAGAAGAAGTCTTCGTTGAGGAAGAATCTTATTTGGATATGGCGACTGCCCTGTCAGGTTCAGGTCCGGCTTACGTGTTCCTTTTTATGGAATCCATGATCGACGCGGGAGTGCATTTGGGTTTTCCCCGACGCATTGCCGAAAAGTTGGTCGTTCAAACCATCAGGGGCAGCGCTGAATTCTTCCTGCAAAATCATGAACACCCGGCAAGGCTGCGCAATGACGTCACCTCTCCGGGTGGCACATCCGCCGAGGCTCTATATTATCTCGAAAAAGCTGGCTTTCGCACTGCCATCTCGCGTGCGATCTGGGCGGCTTATGAACGCTCCATTGAATTGGGCAAAGGAAAAAGCAAGATCGTTGTAGATGAAAAAGACAAAAATTAAAGAGGGATCATGGAACGAAAAAACATTCTAGAGGCACTACAGAAAGATCCGGAAGTTGATGTTCTTGTTGTGGGGGGTGGGATTAATGGGGCCGGCGTTTTTCGCGATTTGGCTTTAAACGGCGTCAATGTCTTGCTCATCGATCGGGGCGATTTTTGTTCGGGCACATCTGCCACTTCCTCTCACATGGCGCATGGCGGGATCCGTTATCTGGAAAATGGAGAATTTAGGCTGGTGGAAGAAGCGGTTACCGAAAGGAACCGTATGATCGTAAACGCCCCCCACCTCGTTCAACCTTTGCCTACTGTAATTCCGATTTTTAAAATTTGGTCGGGTTTATTGAACGCACCATTGAAATTCTTAAATCTTCTTGACCGACCTTCTGAACGGGGAGCCTTGGTGATCAAGATCGGACTTATTTTTTATGACTCTTTCACCAGAAAACAAAAAACAGTCCCGCGGCACAAATTCTTTGGAAAGAAGGAAACTGAGGCGCGATATCCCTACTTAAATCGCGACGTAAAATATTCAGCGCTATATTACGATGGCCAGCTTTTATCCCCCGAGCGCATGACCGTTGAGATCATTCTGGATGGTGAAGAGGAAGGAAATCACGCCAAAGCCTTAAACCACGCCTCGTTCCAATCAGTGAAAGAGAAAAAGGTTGAGATCAAAGACGAAGAATCTGGCAAAACCTTTATGGTAAAACCAAAGATCATCATTAACGCTGCCGGTCCGTGGATCGATTACATAAACGGGAACGCCGGACTGAAGACAAAATACATTGGCGGTACCAAGGGATCCCACCTAGTAATAAAAAATGATGAACTCCGAAAGGCCGTGGGCGTTTCAGAATTTTTCTTTGAAAATAAGGACGGGCGTATCGTATTGTGCCTGCCGTTTTTTGATAAGGTCATCATCGGTACCTCCGACCTGCCCATCGAACATCCGGATGACGCTGTCTGTACACCCGAAGAGGAAAAATATTTCATCGAAATGGTTAAAAGAGTTTTCCCGACCATCAAGATCACACAAGAGCAGATTGTCTTCCGCTTTTCAGGCGTCAGGCCGTTGGAATACATGCAAGCCAAGACCACTGGGCAGATCACGCGCGACCATAGTATCAAGGAGGACGTCGTCAATGGATTGCCTGTACTCAGCCTCGTGGGTGGCAAGTGGACGAGCTTCAGAGCATTTTCGGCGCAAGTCACCGACCACGC
>CAZNAF010000009.1:24057-27482 GCA_964570925.1 uncultured Anaerolinea sp. | reverse complement strand
CACGGCTGAACTGCAATTCATTCTGGAAACAGAAAAACCCCTTCATCTTGATGATGTGTTCTTGCGCAGGTCCACGATTGGCTGGCTCGGAAACGCCTCGGAAGACGTGATCGAGGAATTCGCCGACACAATGGCAAAGACCTGCGGCTGGAACGCGGGTAAGAAGAAAGAAGAAATTGAGCGGGTGAAGAAGATCCTTGCAGCATGATTATAAAAAACTCTCCGGAAGGAGAGTTTTTTTTCAAAAACTAATCGCTCATTTTCCACACCGGATCGCGAAGGAGCAAGAGGATCAGAATTCCAAACAACGCCAACCCAGGCAGGCCCATGCCGAACGAAAACGGGATGTTCGTGGGCGTATAGACGAAGCCCATAAAGAAGCTCAAGGACTGGTTCAAAAGAGCGTGCAGGAACGCGCACAACCAGACGGATTTTGTCTTGAAATAGGCGTAGGCCAGGATAAATGCCAGCGCGATGCAGAACAGAACCATCATTAAAGAACCGAGCAGGGGTTGATCAGGATAGTTATAACCCATCCAGATGACAGGCCAATGCCACACACCCCAAATCACGCCTAAAAGCAAAACGCCGCGAACCCTGCCCAACTGTGTTAATTCCTGCTGCAGATAGCCACGCCAACCATACTCCTCGCCAAAGGCGATCAGCAGCCCTAAAAACGGACCAAGTACAACCGTGTTGACACCCGCCAAAAGCAGGAGTAACTCAGGTGACATACCGGATGCCATGGCCTGAAGCTCCATCATGGTTTGGCTGGCGGGTTGTCCAAGTTTGAAGACCCAGTTCATGAAGATTTGCAGAGCGATAAAGAGGAGCAGGCCTAGACCATAAAACAACCAGCGAATCGCTTTACCGCCGCTCATGTTGATTTTGGCAAAAACCTCTCTGCCGCCTTTGATACGCAGCACGATGAAAAGCAACAGGCCGACCAGGCTAGGGAATAAAAGGAATTGGCTTAAGCTGAGGGCAAGATCAACTTTCATGAATGATAAGACCGCGGCAACCACGTAGAGGATGGTAAAACCCATAAAATAGTAAACAAACCACCTTGAGATTGTCCGGTTCGTTGTCCGATAAAGCGGGCTGTCCTTGAAAAAGAAGACCCCCAGCACCATCGCGGAAAAGGCCGGGATGAGCATTTGCAGCTGCAAGGCAACGCCCGTGACCTGGCTTTGAAGCCCGCCGGATAGATAGAGTGCCAGGTCGAGTAACCAGGTTAAACCAAAGTTAACGAGCAGATAAGCAAAGACCTGGTTCTTCTTTATCTTATGATCGATGATTGAAGATTGGATTGGCTGAAATGTATTATTTTCCATAGTTCCCTTTCTGATAATGAGAAAAATTGTAACCCTTTTTCCAATAACGAGAATAGCGAATTGAGGAATTTTTAAGAAAACATAAAAGTTAAATGAATTTTAAGAAAAGCTTCAGAAACAAAAAATCCATCCGTTAATGAACATAGAATAAAAAAACCACTCAAGGAGCAGGGTATCGAGAAAAGATAATTTTATTCAAGGGTAAAGAATTTTGGAGCTGAATTCCGAACCCAAGCCGTATTTTCAGCTCACACAATTGGGGAAGGAACCCCAAATTCTCTTTCAAACATGGAGGTTTAAAATGGCTGATAATGATGTAACTAGAATTGCTGGTAACATTGGCGCGATGAACGCGCTGTATTCATTGCAGAACATCAACAAACAATTGTCCATTCACCAGACTCGTCTGGCGACCGGTAAAAGGATCAACAGTGCTGCTGACGATCCTGCTGGTCTGGCAATTTCCACCAAAATGATGGCCCGCAGCGAAGGTTTGAAAACCGCGCTGTCCAACATTGGTGACGCGAAAAACCTGCTGGCAGTTGCCGAGTCAGGTCTTGGCCGTATCAATGACATTCTCATTCAAATGCGTAACAAGGCAGAACAGGCCGCGTCCGAGACCATGGGCGACGAAGAAAGATTGATCGTGAAAGATCAATTGGCTGCCTATTCCACACAGATTGACGACATCGTCACCCAGACCAAGTGGAACAGCGTTGGTCTTTTAGATGGCACAAAGGCTACCTGGACCTTCCAGACCGGTGCCGACGTGGCTGATACTTCACAACTGACCGGTCTTGTGCCCTTGTATGCGGAAGACCTGCATCTAATGACGGCTACAGGCCTTTCAGAAGTTACCAACTTCGTTGCTACGGTAGGGTCTGGTATTGAAGATGCAGATGTTGACACCACCGCAACTGGCATTTTTGCCAACACAGGTTGGGAAGGCATGTCCGAACTGGAAACTGGCGATTACAAAGTTCGCATCTCCGCGGTTGACAATGGCGGTGCTGAATTTGATCTTAGCATCCAATTATACAAGGATGGATCACTGGTCCAGATCGATGATGACGGCGTGGATGGTGGCAATACCTCAACCACATTAACCGTTGACGGTGATTCATGGGTAGATGGTGGAGATATCTACTTTGGTAACGGACTCTTCATCACTGTGGATGCAGGCACCATCGTGGAAGGCGCCAATCTTGTTCAAGACATCACCTATACACAAGGTGGAACGCAAGCAGTGGCTGTAGGCGCTGGAACCCGCCAAGACTACGCTGATTATATGGACCTGGTTGATGACGCGATTGAAGACGTCAATGCCCAGCTCTCCACGATCGGCGCCCTGACCGGATCCTTGACCTTCAAGGAAGACCAGATCTCGGCCATGCAGATCAACATCGAGTCTTCTTACAACCGTATCATGAACGCCAATATGGCTGAAGAACAGGTGAACGCGAGCAAGCTGCTCATCCTGCAGCAAACATCCACCGCGATGTTGGCCCAGGCGAACGCGGCTCCTCAGTTCCTCCTCTCCCTCTTCCAATAAAACAATCTTCGAGAATTTTGAAACTGCCTCGATCTTTCGAGGCAGTTTCTTTTTCTTATAGGACCCAAAAATAGCGATATTTTATATAGAATGATCCCGGAGACGATGTTTGGCATACTGATAAAAAAATTGGAAATCGCTCAAGAAATAAGAAGTTGACACTAAAGTTTTTCAGAATACTGTCGTTAATGAGTATAGGTAATATAGAATTAATGGAATGCTTTAACAATGGTTTGACGGTACTGAAGCTGAAAACCGGGCCCAAAGCTTCAGAAAGGCGAAAAAATGGCAACCACAACACCCTTAACCAACCTGGATTCAGCCTATCAACAACTGATCAATTATCAGATCCAAGTTGAAAGTCAGCCATTGACCCGTCTGAATACACAGAAAACACAGCTTGAAACGCAAAGAGCGGTTTATGCTGATCTCAAGACGAAGCTGGATCAGTTACGCTCGGCGGCCAAGACTCTGCTCAGCACGGACACCTTTTATTCGCTACAAGAAGGACGCCAGATTTCGATCTCTGGAGTAACTAC
>CAZNAF010000009.1:0-23957 GCA_964570925.1 uncultured Anaerolinea sp. | reverse complement strand
GATTGGCAAGCCATTCCTGCTGGAGCGGAACCTTTCGATACGGGGCGGGGATTGACCTTAACTTTTGGGTCGGATGCTGAAAAATATTTTGCAGCCACACGCACCTCCGGTGCGGCGAAGCTCGCCTATGACAGTGACCTTGATACCGCCACAAAAATGGACGCGGTAACTAGCGTGGTTGTGAATGATGAAATTGAAACAGGTCAAAAAGAAATCGGGACCGGAAGTTACTTCGTTGAGACAAGATTAAGCTCTGAAAATGTATGGCAATTCAGGCTGGTAAACAGCGAGGGAAAAGCCATTTCAATTAAGGATGGCACAGATTATTCCTCAAATTGGCAGACGATCCCGACGGATGGCGAAACTTATTCCACTGGCCGGGGGATCAGCATCAACTTCGGAACCGACGCAAATTTGTTTGTCGCGAATTCTAAAGCCACCGGCGCTTATGCGATCGATTATTCGGCCAAAGGAGCTGAAATAGAAGTTACCAGCTCAATGTCCTTAATTGATATTGCCTCGGCGATCAATGGTGGAACGTATGGTGAAGGAAATGAGCTTACCGCGACGGTTGTAAACAAACAACTCGTTGTCCATACCAATTACACTGGGTCTATTCACCGCCTTGAAGCAAGTGGAAGCGTATTGGAAGAATTAGGTGTCTTAAATGGCGCGGCTTTCAAAAATATCATACAATCTGCAAGTGACGCCTCCTTCAAAGTAAATGGTTTGTCCGTCACCCGATCGCAGAACTCCGCCTTAACCGATGTGATCAATGGCGTGACTTTGAACCTGGCAGCCGATGCTGAAGGAAAATCAGCAACCGTAAATATAGTTAGCGATAATTCCGCGGCTAAAACCGCCGTAAACAGCTTTATTTCAAGTTTCAATGGGCTTCAAACTTATCTCAATGGAAAATTAGCCACAACCAAACAGGCCGACGGTACGTACACGCGCGGATCACTGGCCGGAGAACTGGCCATCAGCAGCTTGAGAAATGATCTGTACTCAAAAATCACCAGGTACGATGCAAGTGGCGGTTTATATAAATCGATCAGAGAAATTGGCATTGAGCTAAATTCCAGCATGAGCATCTCCATCACAGATTCATCAAAACTGGACGCTGCACTGAAAAACAATTATTCAGAAGTCACAAATCTGCTGGATAGGATCATGACGGATATTGAAGGCCAATTAAGTAAATATACAGGCAGCACAACTTCATATGTTCCAAAATTAATTACCAGCAACGAAAGTCTTGCAAAAACCACCGAAGAACAGATCAAGAACATGAATTCAAGGCTGGATAAACGAAAGGTCGCATTAACAGAACAATATGCTGAGATCCAGGCGCAAATGACACTATTATCTTATACGCAACAAACAAACACGGCATGGATTAATTCACTAAGTGGATTATATAGCTAAAGTGTTTGTATAAAAAATATCGGTCAAAAGTCAGATTCAAGATCTCGGGCATGAAGCCGGAGGGAACGATGACAATAAATAAAGTAAGCAAAGTTGGACAAATGGATTATGGAGCAGGAGTGATGCAGGTAAGCTCTCCGCCGCCGGCCGATGAGGTTGAAAAACCTGAAGCCGCGCCTCAGGAGAAACCTGCTGAGGCAATGGCTTCTGAGTCTGGTCAGGCGCCTGTTCTAAACGGTGATGTTCGATTGAAATTCCTTGTGGATTCAAAGACGAACGACGTGACCGTGCTTGTATTGGATAAATCCAGCCGGCAGATCATTCGAACCATCCCCACTGATGAGCTTAAGAATCTCACGCAAGGTGATCTGGTCACAATATTTGCGTAATTGGGTCATCCGGTCAATTCATTATAATTTCAACGCTAAAGTTGTAATCTAAAGACCCGATAATAATATTGTAAATTGAGACAAATCATTTTTGCAGGAGTATCAAGATGTTTCAACAAACCTACAGAAGCCAGGAATATCGACAACATGATGTTTTAGGGGCAAGCCCGATACGACTTGTCGTGATGGCTTATGATTTAGCGATTCAATCTTGTGAACGCAAAGATTTTGAAAAAGCAACAAAAGCAATCACAGTTTTGAGAGATGCCTTAAATTTTGATTATCAGGATGTAGCTTTAGGTTTATTCAGAATCTATCAATGGTGTTTGGATTGTATCAGGCAGGGAGACTACACAAGCGCAATTTCCGCGCTCAATGAACTTCGTTCTGCCTGGGAACAAACTGAAAAGAAAGTAATGCCGGTAAACGCACGTGCAACACAACAAACCTTGGTTTCAGTCGAAACACCGGCTTAAAAATTAACCATTTCAATAATAAAAAAGGCACAAGAGCCATTGTGCCTTATTAAAGTTTTAACTTTCACGCTATTTTTATTTTAAGTTCACCGTCCCTTTACTGAATCTCATCCAACTGAATGCTATCATAACCTCATAGAAAAACCTTTGATTGACAAGGAGTCTCTATGAGTTTTTGGAATTCGATGCGTGTTAGCTCAGCTGCATTAAGTGCCCAGCAATTACGGCTTGATCTAATATCAAACAATATAGCCAATTCTCAAACGACGAGTACAGAAGATGGCGGACCTTACCAAAGGCAGGATGTGGTTTTTAAGAGCGCATCGACTTCGGCAGGTTTGCCTGATTTCATCGCCAGCCGTTTATCAAAATCTATCCCGGTAAAGTCAAATGTTGCCGGTGTCCAGGTCGCGAAAATCGTCACAGATGATTCTGAAGGCGCTCTGGTATACGATCCGGAAAATCCTGATGCTGACGAGGAAGGGTACGTCGCCTATCCAAATGTTGATATTGTGACAGAAATGACCAATATGCTTTCTGCAACACGGTCTTATGAAGCCAATCTGGCAATGGTAGATGCGGCAAAATCAATGGCCATGAAAGCTCTCAATATCGGTCGATAACCTAAAGGATAAAAATGCAAATCTCATCCATCAACAGTCTTACTTCAGCAAACGGTATCACCAGCGTTACTCAAACCTCAAAAACCATAACGGGATCTGATGACACTCTTGGAAAAACGTTTGGTCAGGTCCTCAATTCACTAAATGAATCACAATTAAACGCTGATGGTCTTTTAACACAATTGTCAAATGGGGAGGATGTGGATATTGCCGACGTGATGATTGCTTCAACTGAGAATGATGTGAATTTCAGAGTTGCCATGGCAATTCGAGACCGTCTTGTGGACGCTTATCGGCAAGTCATGCAAATGAATGTTTAATAAGGGTATTCTTTTATGATGGCATTACAACAACAATTCACTGCTTTTTGGCAAAGGCAAAAAACCAGTCAAAAGATTACCTTAATTGCGATGGTGCTTGCTTGTGCCATTTTGATCCCCATTCTAATAACATGGGCAACTAAAACAACTTACGCGGTGGCATTCAGTGGTTTAAATGAAACGGACGCTGGCGCGATTGTTGATGAATTAAGCGCGCAAGGAATACCTTATAAACTCGACGGATCTTCAACCATCCTTGTCCCTACCGATAAAGTTTATGAAGTGCGCATCCAAATGGCTTCGGCAGGATTGCCCCAAACAGGCTCTACCGTAGGTTATGAGCTTTTCAGCGAAAGTTCGCTTGGAATGACTGAGTTCACGCAAAAGGTCAATTATCAAAGAGCGGTTGAAGGGGAGTTGGAACGGACTATTAGCAGTCTGAATGCCATTGAGGCGGTCAGCGTTCATATCGTACAACCAGAAAAGTCGTTATTGACCTCCACCCAACAGGAACCAACAGCCTCCATTATGGTAAAAACAAAATCAGGCGCAACACTCTCTTCCAATCAGGTTAAAGCCATGACACACCTGGTGGCAGCAAGTATTGAAGGATTGAAAGCCGAGAACGTTGTTGTGGTTGACAGTGAAGGAAACATGTTGGCTTCTGGAGCTGTGATCGGTGCGGATGGCGCAGCATCGGCGGTCAGCGACGCCAGAAGAAGTGCTGAATTGGCAGTGGCTAGAGATATTCAAATAAAAGTTCAGGAATTATTGGATTCAGTTCTTGGACCAGACAAATCGATCGTGCAGGCCAGCGTGGTTTTGGATTGGACTCAAAGAGAAATGACATCAAACACGTTTGAACCAAACCCTGAAGCTGTGGTTTCTTCTCAGACAATTACTGAATCATACACAACAAACGGAAGCGATGTGAGCGGAATCCCCGGGGCTGACAGCAACCTGCCAGGTGCCACCGATGCCACTACAGGTGAAACAGGAACGACTAATTATCAGAAGACAGAAACTACAACCAATTATGAGATCACCTCCATGCAATCTCATGAGGTTGTTGAACCAGGACAGATCGAACAGATTTCCGTTTCCGTTTTAGTAGATTCAATTGATGATACTCAACAAATGGATGTGATCAGGAATGCAGTCTCTGCCGCGGTTGGTATCGATTCAGAAAGAGGCGATTCGATCTCGGTTGAATCCATTGTTTTTGATAGAACCTTTTACACGACGCAGGCAGAAGAAATGGAAACTGCGGCAAAGACAAGTTCTTATATTCAATACGCCAAGATCGGCGGAGCGGTTCTATTATTTGTGGTCTTATTACTTTACATCCAACGTCTGTTGAAAAATCTGAAATTGGCTTCAAGCGACGCGTGGGTGCCTGTCATGAAAAATGTTACGGATAACGCCCTGAAGTTACAAACTGTCGCAACACCAATGATCAGTCCAACAATCACCCCTATCGAGCAGCCAGTTTCGCAAGTCGTTGCTCCCCCAAGACCAGTCATCTCTGCCGAAGATGAACAAATGCAGAAAGTGATGATGAGGCTAAGCGAAGAATCCCCGGCAAGCGTTGCTGAGATCATTCAATTATGGTTGGCGGAGGATGAGAAATAGCCATGAGTGACTACGTTTCTGCCACAGGTCTTGAAAAAGCTTCAACATTATTACTCAGTCTTGGAGTTGATAATTCTTCAAAGATTCTACAATATCTTGGAGAAGGCGAAATTGAACGGGTATTAATGGCCTTATCCAAAGCGTCAACTATTCCCCCTGAAATTCGGAGCATGGCGCTGCAAGAAGCTTATGCGATGGCACAAGCCGGTACCGGATTAAGAGGTGGCGGGGTGGAATACAGCCGCCAATTATTGGCCAGGGCGGTAGGTCCGAGAAGGGGCGCGGAGATCCTTGAAAGGATTTCTGCACATCAAACCTTGTCTTCATTTGAAATGTTACGAAGTGCCGATCCGGCCCAGGTTGCCACTTTATTGCAGGATGAGATGCCACAAACCATTGCCCTGGTCTTATCTTATCTTGAAGCGAAGGTTGCGGCGGATATCTTAACATCCATGCCCAAAGATTTACAAATTGAAGTTGTATTACGATTGGCTGGAATGGATCGTGTCTCCCCTCAGGTTGTTCAAGTTGTAGAAAAAGATCTGAAAAACAAGTTATCAGGTGTCATGAACGAAGCTGATTTTCGTGCCACTGGCGGCGTTTCTTTCTTGGTAAAAATGATGAATCAGGTGGATCGAGGTGTTCAAAAGACGATCTTCGAGGCTCTGGACGCCACGAATCCAAAATTGGTAGAAGAAATTCACGCCAACATGTTCACTTTTGATGATCTTGCCAAACTTGACGAAAAGACGATGCAAAGAGTATTAAGGGATGTCAGTAAGGCAGACCTGGCTTTGGCATTAAAAGCATCCACGGAAAAACTAAAAGATTTAATTTTCAAGTGCCTCTCAGAAAGGGCACGAGAAAACCTGCAGGAAGAAATTGAGATCCTTGGTCCTCAACTCGCAAAAAATGTCTACGCATCCCAGAGGAGATTGGTGGACGCCGTGAGAGCCCTGGAAGAAGCGGGAGAGATTGTAATCGCAGGTGGTGGAGAGGATTATGAGATCATCCAATAACCTGATTCGGTCCACTTCCAGCTTTGAAAATGTCCAAAAATGGTCCCCAGTAGAATTTAGCAGTGAGATCGTTGACACAAAGGATTTTATTCAATTGGATGCCGAAAAATTCTTTGGCATAAAGAATGACGTTAAGGATTTTAAAAGGGATAATTTAATTAGATCAACAGATACTGTTGTTGGTTTTCAATCCTGGATGCCCTCAGAAATGATATTTGATAGGACCATTTCAAGAGAGGAAGAGGGTAAGGAATGGATTCCTTTTATTGAAAAACCAAATCCAAAAAAAATAGCTGATCAGATTATTGTTGAGGCACAGAATGAGGCAAAAAGTATCATTGATCAAGCGCAAAATGAGGCTTCTAAGATCAGGCAGGATGCTTACGATGAAGGTGCGCAAACAATCCATAACGAAATGACAGAATATTTAAAAGCAGCTGCCTCTGTGATTAACGTTGCCAGAGAATGGCGTGAAGATCTAATGCGGCAGGCCGAACCGATGGTTCTTGATCTTGTAAAAAAGATCGGACAAACGATGTTTGGAAACGGTTTGAAACTCGAGAATGAGGTATTGCAGAATCATTTTTCAGAGATCCTTGAATCTGCCAGAGCTTTAGGCGACTTGAGAATTTTCATGAACCCTGAAGACGCTAAAGTATTAGGTCCTGATTGGCGCGAATACCAATCCTCAATAATGGGAAGCAAAGTTGAAATTGTTTCGAACGATTCAATCAAAAGAGGTGGATGTTATATTCAGGGTGAGTGGGGAACCGCGGATGCTTTAGTGGAAACACAGCTAAATGCAATACTCGAACAGTTTTCCGAAGTTGAAAAGCCAACAGAAGGAGACGAGTAATGCAGATCGATCTCCCTGATTTATCCAAGTATTCCAATGCGTTGAATGATCTAAGCGTTGCCAGAAGTTCAGGTAAGGTCATTCAAATATTGGGATTAACCATCGAAGCGATTGGATTGGATTGTCAGATCGGAGAAGTTTGTTTGATCACTACCAACCTGGGAAAGAACATTATCTCAGAAGTCATTGGGTTCAAAGAAGAACGGATCTTATTAATGCCTCTAGGTGATATGCAGGGCATCCAACCTGGAAGCTCTGTCTATCCTCTTTATAAATCTTTTCGGTCTCCGGTTGGCACTGTCTTGCTCGGAAGAGTTTTGGATGGATTAGGTCGACCGATGGATAAAGGGCCTGCCTTAGATACTGTAAAGAAAGTATCAACCTATAACTCCCCGCCTCATCCATTGGATCGCGCTCCGATCACACAACCCTTGGTCACTGGAATCAGGGTTATTGATGGTTTATTGACCTGTGGAAAAGGGCAGCGAATGGGTATTTTTGCGGGATCCGGGGTTGGAAAAAGCACCTTACTTGGCGCGCTTGCGAGAAGTTCGAGATCTGATGTGAGTGTGATCGCCTTGGTTGGTGAACGGGGAAGAGAAGTGAGGGAATTTCTTGAGCGTGATTTGGGTCCTGAAGGATTGGCTCGCTCTGTTGTGGTTGTTTCTACATCCGATCAACCTGCTTTGGTAAGGCTGAAGGCCGCATCGATCGCAATGACAATCGCCGAACATTTTCGCGATATGGGCATGGATGTAACCTTCTTGATGGATTCCGTTACGAGGTACGCCATGGCCCAAAGGGAAATCGGTCTGGCCATTGGTGAACCACCTGCCTCAAAAGGGTATACACCCTCTGTATTTGCATTGCTGCCAAGGCTGCTTGAAAGGGCTGGTGCCGGCAAATCTGGAACAATTACCGGCTTTTTCACCGTTCTGGTAGAGGGCGATGATTTCAATGAACCAATTTGCGACGCCGCAAGAGGTATTCTGGATGGACACATCATCCTTAGTCGAGAATTGGCAGCCAGAAATCATTATCCCGCAATCGATGTGTTAAATAGCGTTAGCCGTGTAATGCCTGCGGTAAGTGAACGCCAGCACGTTGATATCGCAGCCATGGCTCGCAAACATCTGGCGACATATGAAAAAGCACGTGATTTGATCAATATCGGTGCTTACGTTGCCGGGTCTGATCCCGACATTGATGCGGCTTTAAAAGTAATGCCTATTTTGACAGGATTCTTGCAGCAAGATATGCGAGAAGTCACTTTATTTGAGGAAACACTTAATATTTTGTTTTCCATGCAAGAGAAGGAGGTAGAAGATGCCGCCTAAATTCTCACTGCAGACAGTTTTAGATGTGAGACATAATCGAGCAGAATCACTCGAAATCGAATTTGGAAAATTATTAAACAGAGAAAGACAGATCTTTCAAGAAATTGAGAAACTCGATAATAACAAAACCGATGTAATGGCGAAATTGCAGGAACAGATGTCCGGAGAAATGGATCTTTTTAATGTCGCTCACTTGCGTGCAAACATCATTCAATTAACAAAATTGATCGATGGTTATCACGAAGCATTAGCTAACCTTCAAATTGAAATCGAAGGGAAAAGAAGACAATTGATTGCTGCTCGTCAGGCAGAAGAAACCCTTGATATTTTGAAACGTAAAGAGATCAAACGGTTCAAGGACGCTGAAGTTGTTCGAGAAAATAAAGAATTGGATGATATTTATATATCAAGAAATTTCCAAAGAAAAAATGAAATAGAGATTGAAAATGATTGATACTTCTTTTAATAACAATATGCAGCTAATGATGTTGGAATTGTTAATGAAAATGATTCAACAACAAGGGTTGAGTCTTGAAAACGATTCTTCCGTTTTAACAGAGTCTTTCGGATCCAATGATTTTGCAGAAATCGTAAAAAGTGCCTCAGAAAAATATAATGTTGACGAAGAATTAATTAATTCAGTGATCAAAGCTGAGTCAAATTTTAATCCTAATGCGGTTTCAGCTTGTGGCGCAGAAGGTTTAATGCAATTAATGCCAGGAACTGCATTAAGCCTCGGCGTCAATGATTCGTTTGATCCCGAACAAAACATTTTTGGTGGAACATATTATT
Organism: uncultured Anaerolinea sp.; assembly: GCA_964570925.1. Lineage (GTDB taxonomy): Bacteria > Chloroflexota > Anaerolineae > Anaerolineales > Anaerolineaceae > UBA6107. Next base: position 15,085 of record CAZNAF010000009.1, on the reverse strand, counting down.
TAAAAAAGATGTTAACACGCTATGGAGGTGACGTTGAACTGGCACTTGCTGCATATAATGCGGGGCCGGGAGCCGTTGATAAATATGATGGGATACCTCCTTATAAAGAGACGCAATCTTACGTGAAAAGAGTCTTAAATTACTATGATGATCAAAAAATGATGGAGGCAGGATGAGCTCAACATTATTTGCTGATGATGCTCTAAGTGCAGCATCATTGGCCTTAAGAGGATTGACCGAAAGGCAGCAGGTGATCAGCAGCAATATTGCAAATGTTGATACACCGGGATATAACGCCAGGGAATACGATTTTGAGACGACATTGAAAAGGACCATCAATTCTGTCTCAGGATCTGTTTCAATAAAAAGAAGTGATTCAAGGCATATAGCTGCGAAAACTTCAACAAATACCAACTTGATCGCAACATCAAATCGGGAAGGAGGAACCTATCGAGAAGACGGAAACAATGTCGACATTAGCACAGAATTGATTGATATGTCTGAAACAAATATAAAATATCAGGCCATCAGCCAGGGGCTCAGTAACAAACTGCTCCTGCTGAAATCTATTGCTCAAGGAGGATAATATGCAACACGTGTTAGAAGTTGCGTCACTGTCACCCCCCGGTGCGACAAACGCAACTAAACCTGCTGTCAATGCAGCCAAGGTATCGAAGGGAGAGTCTTTTGATTTGTTGTTATCGAAAGCATCAGGTAACATACAAAACGAAGAAAGGAAAAATGACGAGCTGGCCACCCGGACTAATTCAACAAAGGTTCAACCAGCCGTATCTCCCTCGAAAGATGAAAAAACTTATGAAACTGGTAGGAAAAAGGAGATAAAGAACTCCAAATCTAAAGACACTGAAGAAAAAGACGAAACATCAACGGACAATGCTGAAACAATGGTAGCGGTTTTGTCTAATGGTCAAGATGTTGATAAACAACCTATCACTGATCAATCTGGAGAAATATCAGATCAAAAAATCGAGGATCTTAACCTGATTGGTCAAAACACTGCAACAATTGACCAGGCATTAAAAACAGCAAAACCAAACCAAGAAAACAATTTCACTATGAATGCAGAGATTGATCAAGTTAGTTCTGCCGAAAACCTTACGCAACAGAAGAACGTGGATCAAAATGCAAAGGACCCATCAAGTTTGGAAAGCGAAGCAAAAATAGTAGAGGGTTATTTGTTAGAAGAAAAACAAGTTACTTCATTCTCAAGTCAACCTTCGAGTGATGCTATGAAAGAGAAACAAGAAGGGAACTTCGCACAAAACAAATCTGCAGCTGATATGAAAAACTTGGAAAAATCAGCAAGTTTTTCAGAGGCAGTAAGTACAAAAGCAGAAAATAGTGAAGAAGTACTCACACAAAAACAAGACCTTGCAAGTAGTGCAAAAATTCCTGGGTCGGATGAAGAAAAATTGCAAGCAGTCTCTCAAAAACAAGCAACAGGTTCAGATTCTGCTCCACCTGGGAAAAGCATGAATCAAGACGGTGTTATAACCAATAACACTCAAGTCTCTCAGTCTCATGAGCCGGCCCGCTTGGCGGAAGCTCCCAAAGCTGAAACAATTTCACAGATTTCTAATCAGATCGAAAGCATGGTGAAAGCCAACCGTTCTTCGATTCGGGTACAGTTGTATCCGGAGGAACTTGGACACATCGATCTTCGGATTGTATCTAGCCGGAATGGTATAGGAGTTACCATGGTCGCTGATAAATCGACCACGCAAGAAGTCTTAAGATCTGAAATGAACTTGTTAAAGCAATCCATCGAGCAGGCAGGAATTCAACTGAGCGATCTGAACATTGGACAAGGTCAAAACTCAGGTCAGCAGCAATTGGCCGAAGAGCAACGTGGACAATATAAATTTTCCTTCAAGTCCGGTGAAACAAATAATCAGGAGTTGGATGGAAAAACTAAGAACGTAATACTGCAGACCTCGGTTGTTGATTATAAAGTGTAGGAGAAGAAAATTATGGCCACAAGTTCAATTTCTTCAATCACGGCGAATTCAGCCTCATCATCACAAACCTCAACTGCCAATGCTGCTTCCATCAACAATGATGATTTTATGCAACTTCTCCTGGCACAATTAAAAAACCAGGATCCTATGAAGCCGATGGACAGTAATGAAATGATGGGCCAAATTGCGCAACTTAACTCCTTGAACACGCTCATGGAAATACAAAGCAGCCTGGAAGATCTAAATCGATCTCAGTCAATGAATCTGGCAGCAAACATGATCGGCAAAACCATAAAAGCGGTGATTGGAAGTGGTGAAGACACCACCATCGTGACAGGAATCGTATCATCCATGACCATGGAGGATAATAAAGCTTATGTACAGGTGGATGGTAAAAACATTGAGATTTCCACGATAGTAGAAGTCTCAGCGGAGTGAATTCTATGGTTGATGACATGAAGATCCAACCCGATTCAAGCATACGTTCAACAACGAACGCTCATTCGACAGGTTCAAACATTAATAATTCAAAGCCTATCGATGGGAACAGTTTTTCTGAAACTTTGTCTGAAGTCCAAAACTTGCGGTTCTCAAATCACGCACAAAAGAGGCTTGAATTTCGTAACATCAATTTGTCTGAAGACGGAATGACAAGGCTTGCAAACGCTGTTGATAAAGCAGAAAAACGTGGTGGAAAAGAATCTCTGGTGATGGTCGATGACATGGCGTTTATTGTGAATGTTCGTGACAGATTGGTTGTAACTGCTCTCGACTCAAAAAATCGCGGAGAAGGCGTTTTTACCCAGATTGATAGTGTGGTATTCGCCGATCCATCCGATAATAACAAGAGCAGTTCTATTGATATTTCAAAATAATTTTTCATTGCAGGCCGGCCCTCTTGGAGGAAGCCTGCAATTACCTACAGGAGAGTAAAAATGATACGCTCAATGTTTACAGCAATTGGTGCTTTGAATCTCAATCAGACATGGTTGGATGTTATTTCTGATAATCTTGCGAATTCAACCACAACAGGCTTTAAGGCGAGTCGAGTAATATTCCAAGATCAGTTTGCACAGATCATGAGTTCAGGTGCTGCTCCAATCGGTGAAATTGGAGGTATCAATCCAACAGAGGTCGGCCTCGGCGTGAGGCTTGGTTATGTTTCTCCTTTATTTACTCAGGGTATGATGCAGGCAACAGGAAGAAGCACAGACCTGGCGATTCAAGGGAATGGATTCTTTGTGTACACTAATTCTCAAGAGACATTTTATTCTCGAGAAGGCTCTCTTGAGATCGACGCCGATGGATACCTGGTCAATAACTCGACTGGTATGCGTATCATGGGGTGGATGACCGCGGCGGATGGGTCTATTGACACGAACGCACCTGTTGATACAATGAGAATTTCTTTGGACGCAACCGTTGCGAGAGAAACCACCTCGGCCTCCCTCGGTGGAAACCTTGATTCAGGTTTGTCACTTGCGGTTGATGCGGTCGCTGATGACCCTGCCACACCGGCAGATGAATCTGTTGCTGCAGTTCCGGGAGCGTACAAAGAAACAACCATCGCAGTATATGATTCTTTAGGTGAAGCCCATACGCCGACGATCCGCTTTACCAGAACATCAGACCCGATGATCTGGAGGTGGGAAGTAACAGAGCCAACCACGGCAACAGGAAGCGGTACCGTTGAATTTGATTCGGATGGTCGATGGGTGGAAACTTTAACCACACTGGGAGATCCCGCTGTACTTTTAGGAAGCCCGGGTGCAGAGAACATCGAGTTAACATTTGATTTCACTGGATTAACCATGTTATCAACGGAAACCACGATAGCTCCAAAAAACCAGAATGGTTTGGCAGCCGGATCTGTATCCGAGTTATATGGCGCACCCAATACTGGTGAACTTTACCTGGTTTATTCCAACGGTTTGAAACAAAAAATCGGGCAATTGGCACTGGCCCATTTTACAAATCCATCCGGTATGTTGAGAACAGGATCAAATTGCTATAAAATTGGCTTGAACTCAGGTGATCCTCAGATCGGTACAGCAAACACTGGTGGAAGAGGTGCTATCACTTCAGGATACCTTGAAGCTTCCAATGTTGACATGGCTCAGGAATTCACAAACATGATTCTTGCTCAACGCGGATTTCAAGCGTCCTCACGGGTAATTTCAACCTCAGACCAAATTCTTCAAGAATTGGTAAATCTAAAACAATAAACCTGTAAATAAGTCAGGCCTGCTGCAATTGCAGGCCTGACTAGATTGAGTAATTGGTCATGAATATAACTGGTCCTATTCAAACCAATCTACCCCCAATTCAAGACAAACCTGAACAATTCCTGAAAGTAAACCAGCGAATTGCAGGTGAAATATTGAATATTTCCAACGAACAAGTTGTTTTGGCTGTGAATGGTGTGCAAATTGTTGCCAGGATGACATCAGCAGAACAACTTGCTAGTTTAATGGAAAAGCGTTATGCGTACTTTGTTGTAAAGGAAATCAATCAAGAACAAATTACTTTACAAATCGCAGCACCTCTTGTAAATGAAGAATCAAAAAAACCAATCATCAATAATGATTTAGGAAAAGCACTACTTGAACAATATGGAATTACAACGAATAACAGTAATTTGCAAATTGTTCAAGCATTATTAAATCGAGGATTGCAAATCACACCTTCATTGGTAAATGAGCTTATTGAGGTGTTAAACGCCAATCCAGGGTGGAGCGCTAAAGAGGCTCAATTGGCGGCAGCAATAAAATCAGCAGGATTACCCTTAACCGAAGAAACTTTAAAAATGGCCATGCACGCGGCAAAAGATATACGCGTAAATTTCCTAAATCTTTATGACCAATTGATGGCCAATCAATTCAGGGCGGAAATCTCGCCAAGTGTAAGGCAGCAAATACAAACTGCTTTAGATGCGATCAGGAATTTATTGGTAAATGGGGGAGATTCCTTGGAGAATATTGAAATAATTCTGCGATCGGCAGTAAAAGGGTTGGGAACATCGATAGAAAATGAAATAGCTAAGTTTCTAAATCCATCAAAATTAGAAAATCAGACGGAAAGGATTAATAACCTGCTTTTTAGTCTTTCTAATTTAAATAACCAATTATCTAGCACAAACGCAGGTCAATTATCGCGATCCATAGAAAACTTTATTGAAGGAATGCGGTGGACGCATTTTCTAAATATTGAACCTGATCCAACAGTATCCAAAGGGCAATGGACTCAATTCGATGTACCAGTATCCTTTCCTGCTAATATTAGTGGTCAGCAACCCGAGATGATTCGGAATATGAAGATTCGAATTGCCCATGAAAATGAAAATGTCCAAAGAATTAACCCGGCCTACACGCGATTGGTGATACAAGTCGATATTGACGAAGGGCAACGAATTAAGGTTGATTTGTCCATCGTTTCACAGATGGTAGGTGCTGAAATTACTGGAACAAGCAAAGAAATTTGTGCTTGTGCATCTGAAGAACTGGATGAGCTCAAGACCGGATTATCAAATTTGGGATATACTTTAAAAACAAGTAAAATTGAATTAGGCAAGGCGAACCTTGAAATGGATTTTAATGATAGTGGGGTGTCATTATCAAACATTACCTCAGTGGATATGGGGGTTTAGTAATGACATCTTATTATTTTAGCAAGAAGTATAAAACAAAAAAAGAAGCCGTTGCGCTAGGTTACAATCCAGAAAAGGACGAAGCTCCTAGAGTTCTGGCGTCAGGTAAAGAAAAAATTGCTGAACAAATACTCGCGATTGCAAAACAAAATGGTATACCGGTTAAAGACGATCCTGTACTTACTGCTGCCTTGATGCAAATTGATATTAACAATACAATTCCTCCGGAATTATATCGAGTTGTGGCGGAAGTATTATCCTATATTTATAGAATTCACCAAAAAACAGGTAAGGGAATTTGACCATGACGAACAACAATAAGAACATTGATAGACGCGAAAGTTTTCGAATTCAATACCCAGAGGATAAACAACCAAAAATTATCATCAAGTCAGTTGAATACGAAGTGATCGATATGAGTGAAACTGGCGTTAGATTTCGTATAGATGATAGCCACAAAATGCCAGGGGATCTGTTTCATGCAAAAGTTATTCTGCATAATAATGTGACAATCGAAGTACTGGGAAGAATTATTAGGGTTACCGGGGAAGATGCAGCAATGTTTCTGCTTGTTAAAAAAATTCCTTATCAGATCATTCTTTCGGAGCAGGCATTTTTACGTCAGTTGGAAGAGGAATAGCTTCGTCTCCAGATAACTCAGATTGGAGCATGTCTCGAAGATCTTTGAATGAGTCAGGTTCTGGCCCTTCTTCAAGAAGGGCTTTTATTTTTTCCTGAGCTTTTAGTGCTTCATAGATCTCACTGCGTAAAATTGTGACCTCTCGAGGGGCCGAGATACCAATCTTAACTTTATCGCCGTCAACACCAAGTACGATCAATGAAATATCTTCACCGATGTGGATACTTTCGTTGGTGCGGCGTGATAGAACAAGCATTATTTATCCTATCTAGGATAATACATCAAAAAGGTTGAAAGTTGAAAGAGACCTCGAACACACATCGATAACTGTCTGATACGTTGTTTGTTGGAGGTTGAACATTGAAATCGCCTCAGCCATATTGGCGTCTTCCTTGATAGAAAGCAAACCTTTTAATTCATTTTGGGTTGTCTTCAGATGGTCGATTCCCGTTTTTGTCTGTTTTAGTATCGCAGCGTTATTGGTTCTATGCACGTTCATTGTTGTCAATGAATTGTTGATATCCGTCAGGGCTGTATTCATTTCAGTCGTATTGTTAGTTTCAAGACCATGTTTGGCAAGAATTAATGCGTCAAAGAACTCATTAAAGGCCGCCACACCATCAGTGTTTACGGTGATCGCGATACCTGGAGCAATGTCTCGTTTCATGGTTCCTGTGGTATCACAAGCCGCATTTACAACAGATCCATCATCGGCGAGTGAAAATGGTTTTGTTTTAATGAATGTACCCGAAAACAAGTAATTTCCATTATGAGAACTATTGGCAATATTAATCGCCTGGTTCAGCATTTGTGTTATCTGAACAGCATAATCATTGGCTCTTGCGTTGGCATCAACAGTTTCTGAAAGTCCCTTTAACATGATCGTATTTGCTTCGGTAATAATGTCATTCATCAATTTAAAAGAGGTTTCAGTGCTGTTCATCCATTCTTCCGCGTATTGACTGGTAGAGATGTATCCATTACTGGCAATGATGCTGGATCTTAATGCGAGAGAAGAAGAAACGAGACTGGGATCATCAGAAGAATTTTGAAAATTCTTCTGTGTTGTTGCCCTTTCACTTAATTCTTCCAACCTTGCTTTCGCTTCGGTCATGTATCGAATGGCATTGTTATATTTTGAGCTATCGGGAACTCTCATGATTCACCAGTCCTATCTACCGGCACCCATGCGGTTAATAACGGTATCGAGCATTTCGTCGATCGTGCTGATCAACCGCGCAGCTGCTTCATATGCTTTTTGTGACTTTACCATATTCGCTGCTTCTTCATTCAAATCTACTCCGGCTACAGAATCTCGCTGGGCTTTTAAGGCATCAGCGACAAGAGACCGGTCATAAGCATTGGTTTTTGCTCTTTTTACAGTTAATCCCAATTTTGAAACTTGATCACTGTAATACTGATAAAAAGTGGTGGTGTCTGTGTTCATGGTTGGGGTAGTACGTAATTCAAAAATTGTCCGGGCGACGTCACTGTTGCCAACTTCGCCATTCACAGACGATGCACCGATCTTTTCAATATCTTCCAGGTCTGAATTTACTTCAAAGTGTCCAGCATCATCACCGACAAAGAAATCCAGACCCGTTGAACCATCTAGTCCGAATCCATCGACATGGAGCTCATTCACTTTTTCTTTGAGTGCCATGGACAATTCATTTAATCCAGTCCTTTGATCAATAAAGACAGAATCTCGTGCTTCAATGATCCCGGCTAATTCGCCTGATGGTGGATCCATGTCTCTTCCATCTGCCCAAACCATTTTTAATAAATTCTCGTTTAATGGATCAATTTCAGTTCCAAGTTCATGAGTATCATGCCCGTAGACCAAAATATGTCCATCAATGGATACTGTTACTTCTCCATTATCAAGTTCAAAAGACGTTGCACCCGTTAATTCTGATAATCGGTCGAGCGCTCGGTCGCGAGTATCCAGCAGGTCATTGGGTGCATCACCAACTGATTTTATCCTTGAAATTTCCCGATTCAAATCGGCAATTTGAGATGCAAGTAAATTTATTTCTTCAACCCTCTGTTTTATTGACAGGTCTTGAACTGCTCGAATTTCTTCAATTTGCCTGAACCTGATGTTGATGGCGCTTGCGAGTTCCTTGGCACTATCGAGTAATTCTCTTCTGACACTGATATCGGTCGGATCATTGGATAAAGATTGCCACTCATTAAAAAAGGCATCTATTTTGGGTAGTAACCCGTCAGAAGATGTTTCAAGAAAGGTTGCTTCAATTTGAGAAACGATTTCTTGTTCAGCATTCCATTTGCTTGCTTCCTGGTTTTCAGAGCGAAAACGGGTGTTGTAAAAATCAACAGAATATCTTTTTATTGAGGTAACAAGGACACCTGAACCCATCTGTCCGACGCCAGTTCCATAATAAGAATTGGAAAGAGAAACTGCCGGGGAGGCGGATGTTACAGCTGTTTGGCGATGATAACCCTCAGTGTTGGCATTCGCCACATTATGCTCAATAATTGTCATAACTTGTTGTTGAGCCAACAAAGCGCTGAGAGCTACATTGATGCTTGAAAAAAGATTTGCCATAAGGCTGCCCTTTATGCTTTCATTCCTAAATCACCAAAAGTCGAGCGTTCAACAGATGGTTTGACCCCTGGCGGATAATAACTTTCTGATGGGTTGGTGATGCTTAATAAAAATGATTGTGCTGAGATCAACCAGTCAAGAGCGGTTCTGGCAAGAGCCTGGTTTCCAAAATTTAGATCCCTTGATTGTTGAACTAACATCGTCACGCCGTCATTTAACCTAGACAAACGATCCTTTTCAACCTCATCAAGGCCTGGATAAATTTCCTGGAGCGTGACAGAGCTCAATTTAATATTATATACACTCGCGATGGATGTAATATACATCCTTCTTTTTTCTTCTAACAAGCCAAATTGATCGAGGAGGCCTTCTTTTTCCTCCACGATCATCATTATAGCATCAGGATCTTTTTTATTTAGTAGGATGCGTTCCTGTTTTGTCGCAGTGATCAGCGACTGCAAGGTGCGAAATTCCTGGACTAAGACATTCTCCAAAGAATTAAGGAGATCTTGTGTTTGCGGGTTGTATTCCATTTGCCCTTCCTAATCATCACAGGTTGACTATTTTAGGCCTAGCTTAGACATTAAGCTGTCAGCCAGTTTATCAATCGGGACGTGATAATCTCCATTTTGAATTTTTTGCTTAATATTATCGATTTTTTCCTGATCAACTTCAGAAGCCTCATCCAGGGCTGTACGAGCCTTAGACATTAAACGGGCTTGATCTGAAAGCTCCGCTTTGTCCTTCTGATGTAAAGATGAAATATTGTCGACAGATGAATTCGCATTTTGTTTTTCGATCTGATGCGAGCTTTCTGCCTTATTTAGCGAGGTGTTACCAATATTGTTATTTTCGATTTTCATCTTTTTTTTACCTCCGACTATAAGGGCAAATCCATATCAACCTGTACTCTTATCATCGGACATATTTATGTAAACTTTACCCTTTTCTTAGACGAATTGCACCATCAATCATTTCAGAAGTTGTCTGAAACGCTCTTGAAGCCAACTGAAAAGACCTTTGAACCACGATAAGATGTGTTATTTCGTCTGCAAAATTTACATTGGAATTTTCCAAAGTACTTGGAACCAACACGCCAAAATCAGTCGATCCTGCATTTCCTGTTTGTGGCTTTCCTGAGTTTATACTCTCAATCAATATATTGTTGCCGATATTTGTTAATCCACCAGGATTGGTAAAGCGGGTGAGTTGAATCGTCCCAGCTTCGGACCAGACATCATTCACTCTTGCAGTAATTGTGCCAACCTGATCAATCGATATTTCTTCTGCATCGGCAGGGATCGCACCTTGAATTATTATCTTGTATCCATCGGTATTCAAAAGCTGTTTGTTTTCATCAAGGATAAATGATCCATCTCTCGTGTAACCGATATCTCCGTTTGGCAATCGTACTGAAAAGAAACCATTACCATTGATCGCTACGTCCGTTGGATTCTCGGTTGGTCTTAGTTTTCCTTGTGTCATCAATAGTTGAGAAGAACTAAGTTTTACACCTGAACGATTCGCTTCATTGAGTAGTTCTTGAAAATTCATTCGCGATGATTTATATCCCGTGGTATTTATGTTTGAAAGCGAGTTGCCTGAATTTGCGAGGTCATCCAAGCGTGCGTTCATATCCTGACTGGAAATATTTAGCACTTGAAAAAGGGAAGGGGACATGATCTTTGCTCGCTTTCTGTATTAACTGGTTCTGCCTAATGATGAAATGGTTTTTCCGAGCAGTTCATCTTGATTTTGAACCATTTGCTGCGCGGCTTGATAAGTTCGAGAAATTTCAATCATTTGTGTCATTAATTGGGCCGTATCCACATTTGATTGCTCGAGTGCATATTGCTTGATTGAACCACCTCCAGTTGTAGGAGGTGTGATCGTAGAGGAAAACGAATTTTCTCCATCACGGGTGAGGGTTGTTAAATCTTCGAAATAGGCTAACCCAATATTGCCACTTTGAACACCATCCACGTAGATCGTTCCGTTCACCGAGATGTCAACTTCTCCATCAGTAAGCGTGATGGTTTGATTGGCGGAACTAAGAACCGGATTGCCGTCAATGGTGACAAGTCGGCCAGAAGAATCTCTGTTGAAACGCCCATCTCTGGTATACCTGACACCATCCGCGGTTCGGATCATGAAGAATCCGTCTCCTTCGATTCCAAGATCGAGCTCATTTTCGGAGGTTTTTAAGACACCCTGGCTGAAATCAGTGGTTTCAGGAGCTGCCTCAACGCCTAACCCCAAGATTCCCAAATAGTCAGGGGAAGAAAGTGAATTAGTTGATGTTTGCGTGTAGGCATAAGTCTTGCTGAATTCATCCAAAGATGTAAGAATTTGTTTAAAACCCGGTGTATCAACATTGGCAATGTCATGTGCAACGGCTTGTTGACGGTAAACACCGGTTATCATTGCTGAAGCTGCTGAATATAAACCTTTGATCATTTTGTCACCTCATTTTTAGGCGATGAAGCTTTTCCAATATTTAAGACAAGGCGTACTTCATCCCTTGTCATACCTAGTTGCCTGGCAATATCAACATCGGGCATATTGCTCTCGGCCATTGCTTTTACGATTTTATTTCTTTCACTAATATCGTAAGAAGGAATGCTTCTTTCGTTTGGCGGCGTTTTTTGGGCCAGATCTAATAAAGTCCTAAAATCACTTTGAGCCATTACGCCAGTAGGTTCTTGGGGCATTGTGCTTGGATTCTTTGCAGTTGAGACCGCTGATCTTAGTTCTTCCACAACAGGTGTTAATTTTTCAGCCTTGTCATTTTTTCCCATGACCAGCGCAGTTTCACGAGCGAGTGAAACTAGGTTTAATGTGTCTGATAATAATCCTGGAATAGAATTTGTCATTGTTACACCTTATGATAATAGAGCCTGTAGGTTTAAAATAGCTTGTGCGTGAATTTGGCAGGCTCTTGACTCTGAGACTTCCAACACCTTTCCAATTTCTTTCAAGGTTAATTCTTCAAAATAATACAAGGATAAGACGAGCTGGTCACGTTCTGATAGTTTTTGAAGACTGGAAATCATTTGTTTTTTAAGATCATTTTCAGTTGCGATTTCAGCTGGATCAATCTGGTTGTCATCAGCCAATGTGTCATATAGGGTGGATTCATTCTCTTCATCTAAATTGACTAACGCATCGAGAGATACAATGATCTTATTAGAATCCAGTAAACCTTGGTGGACTTTATCAAGATCTATACCAAGGTATTCAGAAATTTCTTGTTCATTTGGCGGTTTATTTGTTTGATTCGTAATATCCTGAATGGCTTTCTGTATCTTTTTTGACCGGTGGCGCGCTGTTCTTGATAGCCAATCCATCGAACGAAGGTAGTCTAAGACTTTTCCTCGAATACGGACTGTAGCATAAGTTGAAAATTGAGTTCCATATTCAGGGTTGTATCGGTCAACCGCATCTATTAAACCTAGTAATCCTTGATGAACCAAATCCTCATAATCCATCCCTATTTCAGCAGATACTCCAAGTCTTCCCAAGACAAAGTGAATTAGTGACACGTGTCTTAAAACTAATTCTTCACGTAACTTATAGGCACGCGTTGAAAGGAATTGACTTAACAATTCCGTGTCTTGTTCCTGCTTGGTTTGCGTATCGTTAATTATCATTAAGCTTCAGTTTCCAATGTGTTGCTTGATTCATGATCAATATCATTTGCATTCATTAACATAGTTCTGGCAGATTCAATAACTCCTTTTGTGACCAGCCATGTAATAAACCAGGTTAGTAATCCTAAAGCTAAAACAGTTACACCACCACGAATCATTGCGACCCAATATGGATTACCATTCGCAAATGTGGTTATCATTACAATAACCCCCACGAGCACAACAGTCAATTTAGAAACCGTAAAAACCGTTTCAACGATGACCGGCAATTTTATCGTTGAGGTATCAGCTGGTTTTTGATTTGGATTCACATTTTTAGACATTTTTTACGCTACTTTAGAAATTTTCCTTCAACGATCGCTGAAGCCAATTGTTCAGGTACTCCAGGTTTAAGGTCGCCAAATATCTGATTTCCACAAGAAATAAAGTACAAGGGAAGTTTGCTTGAATATAGAAGGTTGAACGTTGCACCAAAAGATCCTGTTTCATCGAGTTTGGTTAGAATCACGCCCTTTAATCCAAATTGTTTCAAAGATTTTTCAGCCTCAATTAAATCCTGTTCTTTTGTGGTTGCGGAGGCGATAAAATATGTGCTGCCGGATGGTATGCATGTTAAGAAAGACGCTAATTCGATCAGACTGTCTTCTTTTCGAGGATTGTAACTGGTCGTGTCAATAAGGATCAAATCAGCGTCTGATTGCGAATCGATTAATTCAACCAATTCTTGTGGCGTGTATGCTAAAAAGAGTGGAATTCCAAGAGTTTCTGTATAAGTTCGTGATTCGGAAATCGCCGATGTCCGAATGGTATCCGCCTCGATCCATACAACTTTCTTTCCCATTGTGATTGTGTAGAAAGAGGCCAACTTGGCGCACGTGGATGTTTTTCCACTACCACTCGCTCCAACAAGAGCCATGATCTTCCCCGGCAATAGACCCACCGATTTCCTCATGGGCGGAAGGCAAGCTGTGAGTTGATGTATAACAAATTTCTTAAGACGTGTTTGATCATTTAGGATTGATGGACTGAAAGCCTCAATATTTGATTCAATGATTTTCTGAATAAGTTCCTGACGAATTCCTTGATCGTTTAGATTAGTTTTAATATCCGCCAATAAACCGGGCAATTCCGGTTCCTTTATACTTTCGGTTAATGTTATTTTTGCTTTGGGTATTGTAAATTGAACTTTTTCATTTATTGAATCAGTTAGATTTTTTGGCGTATCTGGCAAATACCGAAAGTCAGTATTGTCAAATTTCGTATTATCGACCTGTTTATTAATTATTCTTGGTTGAGCCTGGATTTTTTCTTGTGGATGGTTAGTAAGGTTTTGCTCGGGCAGGGTTTGCCCACTTGAAATCATTTTTAATAATTCAATTTCCCTTTTCAATTCCTCCGTGGTAGGCTGTTTTTTCTCCACTTTGTGACCGACATCTATATTTTGTCTTTCCAGTTTATGATTCTTATCTGGTTTCGACGCAATCACCTCGATGCCTGGTTTTTTCCAGGCTGCCCAAATAGGCCCCGAAGGAACTTCTCTCATAGACAAAATTAAGGCATCTGATCCTAATTCTGTTTGAACGCTTTGTAAGGCCATCAACATATTTTTTGCACGAAATGTTTTTGTTAACATAGTGATCCTTTAATTTATTTCAACCATCCCGTGGGCTTTTACCCTCGTTCCAGGGCTTACCTCAGAGAATGCGAGACAAACCAAATTGGGTAACGAGAGATCAACTAATTTATGAAATGCAAGACGCAGTTCTCTGGGGCATAACAATACTGGTTGGTAACCCTTTTGAGCAAGTTTTTCCATCTGATCGCCAGTGTTCTTAAGAATGGTCTGAGCTAATGAAGCATCAATTTGAAATCCCACGCCATTCTCATTGGATCCCAATGAACTTCTTAGGGCAGATTCAAGTTGAGGAGATAGCGTAAAGACATTTAATGTGTTGGTTTCATCTCGATAGAGGGATGAAAGTGTATTGGCAAACGATTGACGAACCGCTTCCGCTAATATTGCGGGATCCCGTGTTATGTTGGCGTTGTTGGCAAGAACCTCAAGGATTCCACTTAGGTCCCGGATAGGAACTCGTTCTCTTAATAAATTTCGTAATACGTTCAAAACATCACTAAGGCTGACAAGTTCGGGCACAACGCCATCAACAGAAGCTGGACTTTTGGTTTTTAATTGATTGAGCATTTCTTGTACCATTTGCCGGTTAAGCAAATTTGAGGCATGCGATCGGACTACTTCAGTGAGGTGAGTGGATAAAACCGAGACAGGGTTCACAACGGTATAACCCATGAGTTCTGCTCGTCCTCTTTCGCTGTCATTTACCCAAAGGGCAGGCAAGCCAAAAGCAGGTTCTGTGGTTTGTAATCCTTTCAATTCTTCATCTGTTTCTGATCCAGGAATCGCTAATAGCCTGTCCAGCATCAGTTCACCATGAGCAACTTCCTGTCCACGAATTTTTATACGATAGCCCTGTGGTTGCAGGCGTAAATTGTCACGAATGCGAACAACTGGGAGTACGAGTCCTAATTCGGCCATCATTTGCCGACGAATTCCAGTGATCCGTTTTAGCAAGTTATCAG
>CAZNAF010000008.1:23765-54927 GCA_964570925.1 uncultured Anaerolinea sp. | reverse complement strand
TTATTCGATCTTGCCAAACCAGCCGCGCCTCAGCATCCACTTTGCCGCCTCCAAAACGGGCATGATGGTGAACGCCATCACGATGACGATGATCCAGTCTTCCAGGGGTAAGGCATAGGTGCCAAAAGCATTGGCCAGACCAGGCACATAGATCACCAGCAAGATCATTGCCAAGTCGAGGAGTATTGAATAATTGAGCCATCGATTTGAAAAGGGCTTGGCCAATACCGAATTGCGATCAGAGCGGAAGTTATAGGCCTTGAAGAACTGGATTAGAACCAACGAAACGAAAGCCATGGTCATCGCCTCAGACAATCCCCGGCCGGAATTCATCGCCCAGATGAACAACCCCAGATTGACAAGTGCCGACCAGATGCCGCCCACTGCCATCAGGGTTACTACTGGACGGGTGAAGATGCCCGTACGCGGATCGCGCGGTTTGCGCTTCATCAGATCTGCTTCGGGAGGATCGACCGAGAGAGCCAGGGCGGGCAAGCCGTCTGTGGCCAGGTTCACGAACAAGATTTGTACGGCAGATAAAGGCAGGGGAAGCCCCACAAGAGCCGCGCCTGCCATCAGGCCGATCTCACCGATATTGGAGGAGAGTAGGAACATCAAGTATTTCTTGATATTCCCGAACACACCCCGGCCTTCTTCCACCGCCGCGACGATGGATGCGAAATTGTCATCGGTGAGGGTCATGGCCGCCGCTTCTTTTGTCACATCGGTCCCCGTAATACCCATGGCAATGCCGATATCGGCCTTTTTCAACGCCGGCGCGTCATTCACCCCATCTCCGGTCATGGCCACCGTATAACCATGTTTCTGCCAGGCAGTGATGACCCTTAACTTGTGGGCGGGCGTGACCCTGGCGTAAACCTGGATTTCTTCCACATCGCGGTCCAGGTCCTCCTCGGGCATGTCCTCGAGTTCACTGCCGGTAACCACTCGTCCGCCATCCGTCAACAGCCCGAGCTCACTCGCCACTGCTTTCGCTGTGACCGGGTGATCGCCTGTGATCATCACGGTGCGGATACCGGCTTGCTCACAAGTCACCAATGCGTTTTTTGCTTCCGGGCGGGGTGGGTCGATCATGCCTGCCAATCCCAAAAAGGTCAATCCGCTCTGGGCGGTTTCCAGGGTCGCTTTGGACCTTGTTGCGGTTGCGAGTACACGCAGCGCCTTCTCCGCCATGCCGTGGGCAACTTCCAGAACTTGCTGACGTTTCTCCTCATCCATTTTTTCGACACCATTGGAGGTCAGGATCCAGTCGCAGCTTTTCAAGATCATTTCCGGCGCGCCTTTTGCGTAGGCAGTGATGCCTTCCGGGGTCTCGTGCAGGGTGATCATGCGTTTGGTCTCAGAGGAGAAGGGGATTTCGTTCACGCGCGGGAAGATGCTATCCAGTTCTACTTTGTTGAGTCCGGCTTTTCTGGCTGCCACCACCAGTGCGCCTTCAGTCGGATCACCCTTGATTCCCCAGGTCCGGTCATCTCCCTCTCCATTCTGGATCAACTGTGTATCCGAAGCCAATACCGCTGCGGTCAGCATCTGCGTCAGGGCTGGAGTTAGCGTGGTTTTTTGATCTTCATCGTTTAGGATTTCACCTAGCGGCGAATATCCTGAACCAGAAACATGAAATAAAGTGTCTCCGGCATACAGCTGCCGCACGGTCATCTCGTCTTTTGTCAGTGTGCCGGTCTTATCGGAACAAATCACTGAAGTGCTTCCCAGGGTTTCGACCGCCGGTAGTTTTCGGATGAGCGCGTTGCGTTTGACCATTTTTTGCACACCAATGGCCAGTGAAATGGTCACCACGGCAGGTAGCGCCTCGGGAACCACGGCCACCGCCAGCGCGATACCAAAGATCAACATTTCTACAAAGGGCTGCCCGCGTACCAGCCCCAGCGCAACGATCAAAGCCACGACCACAAAAGCGGCGCGCGCTAAAATGGTGCCCACTTTGTCCAGGTTCTGCTGTAAGGGTGTCTTGTGGGCTTCAATGGTCTGCAGCAACTTGGCAATTTTTCCAAATTCGGTTTGCATTCCGGTCGCGACAACCAGGGCTTTACCACGGCCGTAGGGCACGGCCGTCCCGGCATAGACCATGTTTTTCCGATCCCCGACTGGCAGATCTTCCACGGTGAGTGGATCGACGTGTTTCTCCACGGCCACCGACTCCCCGGTCAGTGCGGCCTCTTCCACTTGTAGGTTGACCGCTTCCAACAGACGCGCGTCCGCCGGGATGCGGTCGCCGGTATGCAGCACGATCACGTCCCCGGGAACCAGGTCTCGCGAAGGGACGTTGATCTCAACCCCGTCCCGAAAGACAGAGGCAGTGGGGGCAGCCATCTGTCGCAGCGCCTCGATCGCCTTCTCTGCGCGGTATTCCTGGATGAACCCCAAGCCCACCGCGAAAAAAACGATTGCCGCGATGGCAATGGATTCCACACCGTGTCCCAGGAAAAGGGAAATGGCCGTCGCGACGAGCAGGATCAGGATCAAGATGTTCTTAAACTGCTCCAGCAACAATTTCCAGGCTGAAACCCCTTTGCTGGCCTGGATCTCGTTGGGACCGATTTCCATGAGGCGTTTGGCAGATTCGGCTGTTGTTAATCCAGAAGGTTTGCTGCCTGATTGTTCAAAGGTTTCCTCTCTGGTGAGGGTATGCCAGGGTTTATTCGAACTCATAGATTATTTTTCCTCCATTACGATTAAGATCCAATTACTTAATTTTTATAGGTTTTAAATAAGAAATGGTTAAAGATGTATAGGATTGCCGTTAGAATTGGCAGGAGGAGCAGACCAATAAGATCCGAAGCAAAGCCCAGAAATTCCTCAAACCAGATGGCAACAGCGGTTCCACCAGCACCCGTAACCGCGACGGGTTTCCAAAAGCGACGCAGGAAGTAGTGCTTGGTTCTCATTTTCGAAGAATCGGACATGACAATCTCCTTTCCCACAGAAACAAATGGTGGAACCACTTTCCCGTTATTCTCCCGGTTTTTATCAACAATCCAGGGTACCTCTTGTTTTGAGGTCAATAAAAAGAAATTCAATTCATTTCACTTGGCTGTTCACAGCTCTCCTTTACCATTCAATTAATGAAAAAGACCACCGCTTCAATACGCGATGGTCTTGCTCTTCAGTTCAGACAGCCAGGAAATACCTTTCCGTATTGGTGACTGTCCACACCCGAGGTCGGGTGGCTACTCCCCATCGGAGTAATCAAAGTATACATAAAACCGATGCAACAGTCAAATCACAAGGTTGTACAGACAGGCGTAATTAACGGTTGAAAAGGCCGTGGTCAACTCCCCTTATTACCTACTTGACACGCGGTGTATACTATTGACAGTACATATGTTCTTATTATTTATGTGCTTGTTGGAGTGTATTGAATTTTTATGTTTATAAAATAAAATTTCAGGGATTCGAATGATTCGAACCCGCGTTTATTTCAAAAACGAATCCCGGTATATACACTCCAGGCTCATCTTGGACAATACGTACACATCAAACCTCATTCGTGGTTAAATTGGATGGGATGCAGACCAACTCAACCGTACGCCTACTTTTCGAACAACAGCGCGACCGCAAGCCGTCGGGAGGCTAAAAGATATTTATCGCCGTTTATCTTCTGGTCGGCGTGGTCGGGACCGCTTCCGCGATCGCCGTATGGCTTTCACAACGCAGCTTCCCGATTTTCATTCTATTGGTGGGTCTGGCGTATACAGCCCTGGGTTTTTACTTCATCATCGACCTGCTTAACGAACGCGTCTGCGCACAAAAGATGCTGCAAGCCCTCGAACGGGGCGGTGATTCCCTGGCCTGGATCTTCATCGAGAACGAACACGGTCAGCGCGAAGCCTGCCTGCTGCACTATTGTTTCACAGACCGCCGCCGCGGGTCACTTTACGGCACTACGTTCATGATCCGAGAAGTGTTCGACTTTTTTTGCCTTTCTTTCCCGCAACTCAGTACAGGTTATTCCGCCGAACTTGAGAAACGCTTCCAACGTGATCCAAACTCGCTCATGACCCATCCAGTACGCCTTCAGATTGAGAAGGAAACCCGCATCGAAGACAATCCTTCAAACGGCTGGTGAGACCGAAGTTAAGGCGAACTACATTGATAAAGCCTCCGCGCGGGAATACCTTCTTTATCGGTGTATTTCTTCCTGTTCTGTCATTCAGGAAGATACATCATCATTCTTGCGTTATACTCGAACTATTACCTCCCATCGGAGAGACTTTTGACGCCCCTCATCCACTTTGACCGTGTCACCTACCGTCATCCAGGCAGCCCTGAAACTGCCCGGCCGGCTTTGAATGACGTCTCCCTCACCATCAACCGCGGAGAGTGGGTCGCCCTGCTGGGGGCCAACGGCTCTGGAAAAACCACCCTGGCGCGGCACTGCAATGCACTTCTACTGCCTTCTTCGGGCAAGGTGCTCGTAGACGGCGAAGATACGGCTGCAAAAACATTCATCCCTCATATTCGCGCTCTTGTGGGCATGGTCTTTCAGAATCCGGAAGATCAAATGGTCTCAACGGTTATAGAGGAAGACACGGCCTTCGGCCCGGAAAACCTGGGCATCCCCTCCGCGGAAATTCAAAAACGTGTGGCCTCATCGCTTGATGCGGTTGCCATGAGCAAATATAAACACCGCCCTCCTCACCTGCTCTCAGCCGGACAGATGCAGCGCGTGGCCCTGGCCGGCGTGTTGGCCATGCGCCCGGAGTGTGTCATCTTTGACGAATCTACCGCCATGCTTGACCCGCGAGGCCGCCAGGATGTATTGGAAACCATGCGCTGCCTGCACGAAGAAGGCATTACCGTGCTCTTCATCACCCACTTCATGGACGAAGCAGCCCGAGCTGAACGAGCCGTTGTGCTACACCAGGGCAGCCTGGCTTTTGACGGAACCCCTGCAGCCCTTTTTGCAGACCTGTCTCTGCTGAGACGTTGCGGCCTCGAACAACCGCTTTCCTTAAAGTTGCTTGATGCCATCCGGGGGACACACCCTGCCCTAGCCAGCCTGTCAGATAATTTCGAAACAGCCTTGAAACAGATCCCGCTTTTTTCAGGAGATTTCTTTACACCCCCGGCCGATAAACCAGACTCACAAGCCGGGGCATTGATTTCGATTGAAAACCTCGATCACATATATCTGCCTGGCACTCCCCTTGCCCATACCGCCTTGCAGGGCGTGACCATGAAGATGACCCGAGGCAAGGCGCACGGATTGGTGGGTTCGACCGGGTCAGGCAAATCAACCCTGCTTCAACACCTCAATGCGCTTTACCGCCCGCAAAGCGGAACCATCCGTGTGGGCGATTTTGATTTCAATGACCCCGATCTGGATGTGAAAGCCTTGCGTCGATTTGCCGGCCTGGTTTTCCAAAACCCTGAGATCTATTTTTTTGAACAATTCGTTGGAGATGAGATCGCATACGGACCCAGACTGCTTTACGGCCGTGACGGACTGCGTGAACGGGTACAAACCGCCATGGCACTGGTCGGACTGGACTTTGAGGAATTTAAAGACCGAATCACTTATACCCTCAGCGGCGGCGAGAAGCGCAAGGTGGCTCTGGCTGCCACTTTGGCCATCGAGCCCAAATTACTCATCCTCGACGAGCCCACCGCGGGGCTTGACCCCGTCTCACGCCACAATCTGCATGTGACGCTTAAAAAGTTCCAGGCAGCCGGTATCGATATGATCCTCAGTTCGCACAGCATGGGTGATATCACCCAGTTAACCCAGAACATGACCATCATGTCAGAAGGCCGCGCCCTGCGTACCGGCAAGACTGCCTCCCTATTTAATGACGCTAAACTGATTGCCAGGGCTTCACTCGGACAGCCCACCGTGGTGCGCCTTTCCTCCGCGTTCCGCGAAAAAGGCTGGCCTGTGCCGGTCAGCACTGTAACCAACCGCCAGTTACTGAACGCTCTGCGTAAATGTTCAGGAGTTCAAGCTCATGAGTGAGTTTGATTTCCTTAGCAAAGTGACTCTGGGGCAGTATTTCCCCACCGCGTCGATCCTGCACCGTCTTGATCCGCGCGTGAAGATTGCCGGTTTCACACTTCTGATATTAGCTTTAACTTTTTCCAGCTCCCGCATCGGACTGGCTTTGGGTATCCTGGTGGTCTTGTTCGGCATTTTGATCTCTAAGGTCAATCCTGGTTTTGCACTGAAAGGTCTTCTGCCCCCCCTTCCTTTCTTGCTTATTATTGCTCTCTTGCAGGTTTTCTTTGTCGAGGCCGGTTCAGACTCAGATGTTTTGTTCACCCTGGGAAGACTGCAGGTCACCAGCACCGGGCTGTGGGCGGGCACAATTTTGCTGATGCGCTTCATTGGTTTGATCCTTGCCCTTAGCCTGGCTTCTTTTTGCATTTCCAACACAGAGATGATCAGTGGAATGGCTTTGCTTTTAAAACCCCTCAATCGTATGGGATTACGTACAGACGACCTGGTGATGGTGATTCAGGTGATGCTGCGCTTCATCCCCTTCCTGGCGCAGACTGCTGAACGTATTGCCAAAGCCCAGGCTTCCAGGGGTGCTGACTGGCAGGGCACGAAACGCGGCCTTTTTACACGTATCAAACAGGTCGTGCCTTTGATCATCCCCCTCTTTGTCATCAGCCTGCGCCGTTCGGAGAACATGGCGCTTGCCATGGACGCACGTGCCTACGGAAATCGCCGTAATCGCACCAGCCTTTATGAATTCAGGCTTAAGCCGCAGGATTGGTTGTTTATCCTATTAATCATAACGACCTCACTCGCGGTCTTCTGCCTGTGAGATCGTCAATATTAAGATGTAAATACGGTTGAGTTAAAGGTCAGCGCCCTTTTTCTTACCCACCGTGATCTGGCGAACGGCGGCAACCACAATGAGGGTGATCACGGCGGAAATTCCAGCCTCGGGCAGACCATTGGCCACGCCCACTCCCCACAACGTCTTCCACACGTTTTCACCCAGAACAGACATTACCATTTCGGATTTTCCGAACACCAGACCCAACATCCCCAGCACGAGTACTGTGTTGGTAAGGCTTCCTACGATCCCACCGGCGATCATTCCGGCAACAGGCCATTTTTTCAGGGCATTCCATGCCAACCAGGCCATCGGGCCAATGAACAGTCGCGGCAGCACAGATAAAAGCGGATTAACAAACAACGGGTCCAGGGGACCAGTTGGGGCTGCCGATGCCTGGAACATGCTGAAAAGTCCAAAAATGAGGCCGATCACGGCACCGACCACCGGGCCTTCCAAAATAGCACCGATGATGATGGGTACCTGCATGATAGAGAACGAAGCCAATCCCCAGGGGATAAATCCCCAGTGCGTGGCTCCCAATATTACCGTGATTGCGCCCAATACCCCGGCGACAACGATCTTACGGGTTCGATTTTGTGCCATATTATTCTCCCATCCGTCAGGACATTTTCTTATTTCTTGTCTTAACGGTCTCCCAGATATTTTAGCACACCAATGCCGGTTATTTTCTGGCTGACCTGCACCGGCCCATAATACTCAACGCTGCCAGCACCTGAAATATTGACATCCAACGATTCCTTTGCCCACACGGTTGCACTACCCACACCGGATAATTTCACTGATGCGCGTTCAGATTCAAGGCGCGAGGTCTGATAATTCCCGGCGCCGCTTAGCGTTACGGTTTGTTCAAGGCATTTGCCGGCCAGGTCCACCGATCCAACACCTGACATTTCAACCAATAGCCTGTTTACGGTTAAAGTGCCCACAGTCACAGTGGCAGGACCTGACACCTTCAGGTCAAGTGCGTCCACGACAATGGATGCGGCGTCCAGATTAGCAACTCCCGTTAATTGGATGGACTTTATCTCCTGCATGGTGATGTTAAAGGTCGGCACGCCTTTATCTATCAAATTGATCCCCGTCCAGTCTTTCCAATCTGAAAAATATTTGATCTCCAAAACACCATTTTTTACCTCGGTTTGGATCCGCGCCCTGATTTCCGGGTCCGCTTGAATACTGATTGCATCCGCCGGTCCTTGATTAAGAAGGATCTTGCCGATGGCTTTAAACTGAATCCCCGAAAATCCGGTCAGGGGACGTATTTCTGAATTGTTATCTTGTTGTTCCATGCTCTTTTCTCCTTAAAACCGAGTAAATCGTACCTATATCATATACGGAAAAACCTGTTTTTAGTTTATAGATTTACAGGTTGACTTTATGGGTATCCGTTATAATGACGTGATAATCGCAGAATAAGGAACCGGAATCCATGTCGCAACAAACCCCTCCCCGTTGGAATCTCAAGAATGTATATCCCTCCCTTGATTCAGAAGAATACGCTTCTGATTTCAACAGGATGAGATCCCTGCTTTCAGCACTGGAAGACTTCCTGGCTGGGGAGGCTTCTCAATTGGACGCGACCTCCTCTGCTGATGAGATCGCCAAGGCAACGGCGAACCTGATCGAAAGGTTTAACGACATCCTGCTGCTGGCGGCTACCCTGCGGCCATACTTGGAGTCATTTATCGCGACAGACTCTTACGATAAAAACGCCCAAAAGAAACTATCTCAATACGAAATGACCAGTGTCAGAACCCATCAGGCTTTTTTACAGGCACGCGCCTGGTTTGGAAAGGTCGCCGAAAAACTGCCAGCCGCCGTTCCCCTGCATGAAACCGTGAGCGCGCATGCCTTTTTCGTACGCGAAGAAGTCGAACAAAGCCGTTACCTGATGACAGAGGCTGAAGAGAGTCTTGCCGCCGAGTTGAATCTGAGTGCCGGTAACGCGTGGGAAAAACTGCAAGGTACGCTCACTTCGCAACTCAGTGTTGATTTTGATCTGGATGGCAGAATTCAAAGATTATCCATGCCGGCCCTGATCAACCTGCGCGCTCATCCCGTTGAAGACGTAAGGCGGCGCGCTTATGAAGAGGAAAACCGCACCTGGCCAAAAATCCAGGAATCTCTTGCGGCCGCGATGAACGGCATCAAGGGCCAGGTAAACACGCTTAACCAACGGCGTGGCAGGTTGGACGCCCTGCATGGCGCTCTTGACCGTGCACGCATGGATCGCGAAACGCTGGACAGCATGCTCGAAGCCATGCAAGATTCTTTGCCGGACTTCCATCGTTATTTCAAAACCAAAGCCGCCCGTTTCGGCTATGAAAAACTGCCCTGGTGGAATCTTTTCGCTCCGAGTGGAGAATCCAAAACGATTTTTACTTTTGAAGAAGCCAGGGACTTTATACTGAGGCATTTCGAAAGTTTTTCTCCTGATCTACGCAGCTTTGCCCGACACGCCTTCGACAACAACTGGATTGATGCCGAACAACGAGAGGGGAAACGCGGCGGCGCTTTTTGCATGGAAGTGGCAGGTGTTGGTGAAAGCCGTATCCTGTGCAACTTTGACGGCTCTCTTGATCAGGTCTCCACCCTGGCTCATGAACTGGGCCATGCCTTCCATAATGATTGCATGGTAAGGGCAAAGAAGACCGAACTGCAAAAGAACATACCCATGACGCAGGCCGAAACGGCCTCGATAATGTGCGAAACAATCGTAACGACAGCCGCTTTAAAAAAAGTCAAGAGTGAACAAGAGGAACTCGCCATCCTCGAAACCCGGTTGATCGGTAATGCCCAGGTCATCGTGGATATTTATTCGCGCTTCCTTTTTGAAAAAGAGGTCTTTGAAAGGCGCCTTTCATCCGAATTGAGTGCTGAGGAGCTTTGCGAGATCATGGAATCTTGTCAAAAAAAGGCTTACGGTGACGCGCTGGATGAACGCTACCTGCAAAAGTGGATGTGGACCTGGAAACCACATTATTATTCTGCCGATCTTTCCTTCTACAACTTCCCTTATGCCTTTGGGCTGCTCTTCGGAACAGGCCTTTATTCAATTTATCAAAAACGTGGGGCCGCGTTTGTTGAAGATTATGAAAAACTGCTGGCCTGCACAGGCGAGGGCACAGCCGCGGAACTGGCCGCCCGCTTCGGCATCGACCTGCGCCAGAAATTTTTCTGGAACGACGGACTTAAAATAATTAAGGACCAGATTTCAAGATATTGTTCAATATAGGAATCTTTAAAACTAAATCCTTGACCATAATAAATCGGACAAATTTTCCGTAGATTTTGATCTTTTATTTTGCTATACTGATTTCACGTTTCGGATTCATCAACCCCCATCACATCACACAATAACTGGAAATTTCAACACGCTGTCTTCAAACCCAAAAGAAGGGGAATCTTAAGGGTAGTTATATAAGTATCCAATCCAGGTAGTTTGAATCATTACTCGTCAATTTGGGAGGAATTATGAGAAATGCTATTCGTGTTTTAATTTCCATTACCCTGGCCATAACTATGACACTTATGCCTCACCCATCACGACAGGTCAGGGCGGCCTCGACCGTGGTTATAAGCGCCTCGGGAGAACACTACCTGCAAAATTTTGATGGGCTGTCATATGGCACAGCGTCGAATGAACTCCCCAATGGATGGAGCATGCACGAAAACGGGAGCAGTGCAGATGGTTTATATCAACCATCCTCGGGAACAAACGCAGCACCGGATCTATATAGCTTTGGATCGGCCGATTCATCAGACCGCTCCCTGGGTGGCATTTTTGGTCCTGACCTCGATCCACTTTTTGGCGTCTCCTTCTTCAATCAAACAGGCAACACGATCGAAAAATTGGAGATCAGTTATTCTGGTGAACAATGGCGCTCCGGGAACACAGGACGTAAAGACAAAATCGTATTCGAATTCAGTGATGATGCGACCTCTCTTGATTCAGGAACCTGGTTGGAATATGAAATCCTGACTTTTTTTACTCCTGACACCCAGAAAATTGGCGCAAAGGATGGAAACAACGCAACCTACCGACTTACCCTTCAAGGTCAGATCGATGGACTTAACATCGCAAATGGCCAAACCTTCTGGATACGCTGGAGGGATCACGACGCCCGGAATAATGATGATGGCTTGGCGGTAGATGATTTTTCGCTGACAGCATATACCGTTGAAGAAAATCCGCAAATTTTAAACCACACGCCGTTTGATGATGAAACCCTTGTTGATCTAACAGCAGGGTTGAATTTTACATTTTCCGAGATGGTTAATTTGCTGCCCGGCTGGCTGGAGGTGAACTGCGGCTTGAGTGGAACGCACACCTATTCGACTACTGAATCAGAAACAACCTTTACAGTCCAACCCGACAGTCCATTTGAATACGGAGAAACATGCCAGGTACAGGTGACTGCCAACCTAGTCGAAGACACGGATTTGAACGATCCTCCTGATGGTCTGGAAAACAACTTGGTTTTTTCATTTACAACCCTGCCGGTTCCTGATAACGCCCCTTTTATCATTTCCGTATCACCGGCAAACAATGAAGTTGATGTCACACCTGACCAGAACATCCTGCTTTCATTCAGCGAACCCGTTAGACTTGAAAGCGGATGGATGCAATTACATTGTGGATTTTCTGGAGCCCATGCCGTCACGGTCAGTGACGGACCTCAGGATTACGTTGTTACCCCATCAGATAATTTTGAATTTGGAGAATCCTGCGAGTTGACGATCAACGCAGCGAATGTGAAAGATCTGGATCTGGACGACCCGCCAGATACCTTACTCATGGACCAATCCATCCTTTTTAACATCCAATCCCCTCCTGATGAATCCCCCTCGATCCTGGCTGTGACTCCTGCCAAGAATGAAAGCGGGGTTTCCATCTCAGACGATGTGACACTAGAATTCAATGAACCGGTCCAGTTTGACGAAAACTGGTTGGATTTGTCTTGTACTTTAAGTGGAACCCACGAAGTCACGCTTTCTTCAGAGGGTAATTTGGTCACGGTAATTCCCCAGACAGATTTCCAATATGGGGAAACTTGTCAGATAAATGTTTTTTCCGTCAAAGTTCACGACAGTGATGAAAAAGACCCTCCAGATCAGATGACAGAGGATTTTCATAGTACTTTTACCACTGAATCTGCCGCAGATGTAGCCCCCTATGTGGTGAAAACCACACCGGAGGATCACGGTACTGATGTTCAAACCGTAGGATATCACCCGATCACTTTTTCAGAAGCGGTGTTCTTGCACAATGACTGGATTGATTTTTCATGTTCCAAAAGCGGCAGTCATGCAGTAAACCTGGAGGGCGGGCCTGTTATTTATTCTTATGCCACCCTGGACGAACTTTCCTACGCGGAAGTCTGCACGATCACCTTGTTTGCTTCACAGATCACTGACCTGGATTCCATCGATCCACCCGATCAAATGGATTCGAATTTTGTGTTCTCATTTACTACCCAGGTTGACCCGGATTCGTTAACCTTTCCTGTCATTGAATATGGGAACAATACATTTCCATTGGACGGCGCTGTTTTGGAGACGGGGATCGATCAAATAAAATTACAATTCAGCAAGGCTTTGATCCACGATGGCAGCGACGACGCGGTCGACAATCCTGAAAATTATCGTCTACTGGCGATTGGCGAGAACAGGGTATTCGATACACCAGGTTGCGGGAGCGTACTCGAAGATGACCTCGAGATCCCTGTCAACCAGATAGAATACGATCCGGAAAACTATCTGGCGACGCTCTTTATCAACGACGGAGCAATCCTGCCCAATGATGTGTATCGATTGATCGTGTGTGGTGAGAGTACGATCCGTGACGAATCAGGCAACGCGCTTAACGATGGCTATAACACATACATCACTTTTACTATTCAAGACTCACATCATGGAACTGTGGATCCGCCTTCAGAGGGTAAACCTATAGAAAAAACAGCTACGCCAACTCCTTTCCCTCTTTTTATCCCGGTGACGGGTTTCCCACCCGATGTAATCACTCCAATCCAAGATTTAAAACAATCCTTGGAGACAGACAACGGGATGTGGCTTGAAATACCAGAGCTGGAGGTACTCGCTCCGATTACGGGGGTTCCCCTGGAAAATGGTGTTTGGAACGTTAACTGGCTTGCCGATCAAGCCGGCTGGCTGGAAGGCAGTTCCTTCCCCTCGGCCAACGGTAACAGTGTGCTTACCGGCCATGTTTGGAATGCCGATAACACTCCCGGAATTTTTAACGGTTTGAATGAATTGCTATATGGTGATCAAATTCTCATTCACACATTTGGCGAAATTTATATCTATGAAGTTCGTGAGCGATCGGTCACCAGACCAGACGCAGTTGACGAGATGTTAACACATTACGACACTCCCTGGATCACGCTGGTGACTTGTAAGGATTATGATGAAAAAACCAGAGATTACAGGAAAAGGATTCTAATAAACGCGGAACTTGTTGAGATTCAGTAATAGACAGGAAGTGTAAGTGTACTAACCCACGTTATTCTCGCTTGTTTTCGCCGTAATAATTGTTTTCGCGCGGTGCTCAAGATCACGACGTGAAAGCAAGATGCGGTGCTGGCAAGTAAGGCATACCAGCCCGATATCCGCTCCCAGGCGCACCACTTTCCATTCAAACCCACCGCAAGGATGGGGTTTACGCATTTTCACCACGTCGCCTAAACCGATTTCTCTGAACATGGCTTCATTATAATCAATTCAGCTTGTTGGATATAAAAAAGATGATTTTTCGCTCATGTTATAATCGAACGAAATAAATATTCATCCAAAGGTATTTCATGTTTAGCCTTTCTGTGTCAGGGATCATCTCCCGGGTCATTACTCTCATTATTGCATTCACCGTACATGAGTTCTCTCATGCTTACGTTGCAGATCGTTTTGGCGATGATACGCCCCGTTCGCATGGACGCTTGACCCTCAACCCGATCAAGCACCTGGATGTGATTGGTAGCTTGATGCTGATCATTATGGGCTTTGGATGGGCCAAGCCGGTCCCGGTCAACCCGGCAAAATTGAGGCAGCACTCAAGATCTGCCTTCATGTGGGTTTCTCTTGCGGGACCAGTATCGAATCTGATCATGGCCCTTCTTGCCGTCATCCCCCTGAGGTTAAGAATATTTTCGCTAACCGCTGGCAATTCAATTCTTCCATCTCCCGCTGAATTTCTCCTTTCCTTCATCCTGATCAATATCCTTCTTTTGGTCTTTAATCTCATCCCCGTTGCGCCGCTGGATGGAGAAAAGGTGTTGGAATTTTTATTGCCGGAACAATGGTCGAACCAGTACGCAAAATTAAAACCCTACGGACCCATCCTATTATTGATAGGAGTTTTCATTTTGCCTCGCTTTGGTGTCAATCTTTTAGGTTGGATCATGAACCCGATCATTTACGGTTTGCAATCTTTTATTTTGGGTGCATGAAAGTGATTATCCAACGAGATTTACAACTATGGTTTTTCAGGTTTAATAGAAATTATTAGTTACTTTGTTTTATTATTTTCACTGAGATTATTGGAGTTGCAACAAATCGGGGAATAATTCAGGAACTGAAATCTTCGAATCCTCCGATTGTAAAAGGGAAAATGGCATTTTTTTGTTATATGGTTGAATGTCAGGACGGAAGTTATTATACCGGTTGGACTGTGGACCCGCTGCGCAGGGAGAAACAACACAACCGGGGTGTTGGTTCCACCTACACAAGGCTTCATCGGCCAGTTAATCTCGTTTATATCGAAGAAGTAGCCGATCATTCCTCCGCATTAAAGAGGGAAAGGGTTCTTAAAAGATTAACCCATGAACAGAAGAAAGTGCTGGTTAGAAATTTTTCAGCCAAAGAGGTTAAAAAATGACAAAACGCCAATTGCAGATCGTGTCTCCAGGTCGGGTCAACCTTTTAGGAGAACACGTTGATAAATATGGAGGGAAAGTCTTACCTGTCGCAATTGACAAATTGATCCGGTTATCCGCGCAATCCAGGCCAGATTCTTTATTGAATTTAACTGCGACGGACCTGGGGGAGCAGGTACGAATCGATCTGGATCGATTGGATCAGAAGTGCGATGCTGCCGGGACCCCATTACCAACCTGGGCACAATACCCGGCTGGTGTGGCTTGGAGCTTGAAACGATCCGGATTTGAGGTAATGGGAGCGGATTGCACCTTCTCCTCGAATATCCCCATCGGAGCAGGATTGAGCAGTTCGGCCGCCCTCGAAGTTGCTTTCGGAGTCCTTTGGCAAGAATTGGGTCAGTGGCAGGCAGACCGCCTTACACTCGCCCGCTATTGCCAGGCTGCCGAAGTTGAATACGTGGGGGTGAATTGTGGGTTGATGGATCAGTTTGCCTGTGCTAACGGACTGAAAGATCACGTGGTGCTTTTGGATACATGGACACTGGAATTCAGGGCCATTCCGATGCCCACGGATGCAGCCATCGTGATCGCCGATTCTCAGGTCAGGCACAGCCTGGTAACCTCAGCGTATAACGATCGTGTTCGAGATTGTCAATTGGTACTTGAAGCCATTCAACAAAACAAACCCGCCCTTAAATCCCTACGCGATGCATCCATGTCCGATTTGGCGGAGGTAAAATCAAAAGTACCTCCAGACGCTTTCAAACACGCCAGCCATGTGGTCGGTGAAATGGAGCGTGTTGATCTGGCAATTCAATGTCTTGAAAATAACGATCCGCGTGCATTTGGAAAATTAATGCTCGCCACCCATTCATCCTTAAGGGACCTTTATGAAGTATCCACCCCTGAACTTGACCAGTTGGTGGAAATTGCTGATTCCTTTGACGGTTGTTATGGAGCCAGATTAACCGGGGCTGGTTTCGGTGGGTGTACGGTCAATCTTGTTGCAAAAGAAAAGGCACATGCTTTTGCAAATTATCTTTCAGAAACCTACCTGGAAAAAAGTGGTAAGAAAGCACCAGTATACATAACCAGCGCGTCTTCAGGCGCTTCTGTGGTTTAGAAAAAAAACCGCCCTTCGAGGCGGTTTTGCTTCTAATCTGAAAAGACTGGCAGGTGACCGAGAGAGATGATGTCGCGCCATTTTGCTCTTTCACCCTCTGTAAAGATGGCCGCTTCAGCGGTGATGTTACCGCCAGCCTTGTTTGTCAACAACCGCATTCCCTGAAGGGTCGAGCCGGTGCTGATCACATCATCCACGATAATAACGTTTCTGCCTTTGATCAGGCCAAAGTCCTTCTCATCCAGTACGAGGGTCTGCGGCTCACCCGTTGTGATCGACAAGGTTTCGGTCTTCAAGGCATTACCCATGTAAGGCTTGTAGCTTTTCCGAAAGATCACGTAAGGTTTCTTCATTTCTATTGCCAAGGCGTAAGCCAGGGGAATGCTTTTTGTTTCAGCAGTTACCAAAATATCACAATCTACTTTTTTAAGTTTTAACGCCAGTTCTTTGGCACAAGCTTGAACCAGTTCGGTGTCACCAAGGATATTCAGGATGGCGATGCGCAGACCGGGTTTTATCTCAAAAAGAGTTAAATCTCGATGAACACCGGCAATTTCAACTGCATAGGTTTCTTTTTTCTCCATGACCTTCTCCTTGATCCAGACTTTTTAGGCGCAAACGCTAATAGTGTAACATAATTGGGTCAAATAAGAAGCCTGTAAGAATAAAGATCCCCGCACATCGGTTTGCGAGGATCTTGTCGCCTTTGCAGGCAGGATGTTTTAATTAACATCGAGAGCCGGGGACGCCGACCCCGGCTCTCTTTACTAAGGAGGAGAAGAAAAGAAGTCGCCCTGTAAAAAGGATACTGTTTTTATTGCAGATGTACTTGACTATTACCCTACGATTACCCTACGATACCTCTTTAATAATAATTTCGGTTATTTTTTCTCCACCTTGAATGAGGGTGTTCTAATCTTCCCCGATCTACTTCTGAAACCATGGTACGTTTGTGATTCCAATAAGTTGATTATAATTGCTGAACTTAACATCCAAATTGTCGCATACCAAAACTCTATCGAGGTAAATTTGTCCTTAAAAAATTGGATAAAATTTTTTTCCCTTTCCATTATTTGGGGGACGTCTTTTTTCTGGATTAAGATCGGTTTGCAGGAAACCGGTCCGGCTACAGTGGTTTTCTTCAGGGTCTTCTTTGCGACTCTAGGGCTGTGTGCCTATTTTTGGTTTGGACGAAAAAAATTTATGCCACGCTATTGGTGGCTTTTTCTTTTCCTGGCCTTTTTTAACGTTGCCTTCCCTTTTCTCCTCATCACCTGGAGTGAAGAACATATCTCCTCGGGATTGGCGTCCATTTTAAACTCAACCCAACCCCTTGCCACAGCGCTAATCGCCACCGTATTTATTAAGGAAGAACGTATGACCTGGCAACGAGCTTTTGGATTGCTGGTCGGTTTTTGTGGTGTGCTTGTTTTAATGTCCAACCGGCTGGAAGGTGGATTTTCAGGACAGTTGCTAGGCATCACAGCCATGATCGTTGCCGTTTTCGGATACGCTTCCAGCGCGGTGTTCGCCAGGCTAAAAAACAACGGAGTCAATCCGGAAAGTCAGGCCTTAGGACAGATGTCTTTTGCGTTGGTGTTCCTCTCCCCAGCAATGTTTATAATCGATGCACCTTTTACTCTTCCCAGACTTCCAATAACTTATATAGCGATGGCATGGCTTGGTCTGCTGGGTTCATGTTTTGCCTCGATCGTCTGGTATCAGTTGCTCCATGATATCGGCCCCTCAAGGGTTAGCATGACCACTTATTTGCTACCATTGATCGGCATCGCTCTTGGTGTGCTCGTATTAGGTGAAACCATGGATTGGAGAATGATTGCGGGCGGTATTTTAATTATTCTTGGTATCATTATCGTAAATCAGCGACAAATTAAAAATACGGATTTGAAATTTAAAACAGAGGAATTCGATGAGTGAAAAAACAGAAATACGATCAGGTTATGTTGCCGTGATCGGACGTCCCAACGTGGGAAAATCAACCCTGATCAACAAGTTTCTGGGGCAAAAAATTGCAGCCGTTTCTGCTAAACCTCAAACTACGCGACGCAGACAATTAGGCATCCTGACAGAGGACAGAGCGCAGGTCATTTTCGTAGATACTCCTGGTCTGCACATACCTCAACATAAACTGGGCGATTATATGAATCAAGAAGCCACGGAAGGATTGTTGGATGCTGATCTCATTCTTTGGTTGGTGGATTCAACTTCCGCGCCAACGAACGAAGACACCCTTATCGCGGAAAAGCTCAAAAATTATAAAAACCTGCCGCCGGTTCTAATGGCGCTTTCAAAAAGCGACCTTACCAATGAACAGACGCTGCCTGAAAGGAAAAAAGCTTCTCTTGAGTTGTTTCCCGCGAAAGATGTTTTATCATTTTCCTCCTCCTCTGGCATTGGGTTAGAAGAATTGAAGAGCAAGATCATCGAATTCTTGCCTATTGGCGAGGCATTTTTCGATGAAGAAACGGTCACAGATTATTATGAAAGAGACATAGCCGGGGAACTTATTCGAGAAGCAGTATTATTTCATGTTCGAGATGAGGTACCACATTGTATTGCTGTCCGCGTGGATGGCTATAAAGAACGAGAAAATGAACAAGCCTATATTGAAGCCACTATCTTTGTTGAACGCGATTCACAAAAAGGCATCCTGATCGGACAAAAAGGAGAAATGATCAAGAAAATTGGCACGCTGGCAAGACAGGAAATTGAATCCATGAGCGGCAAGAAGGTTTATCTGGACCTGCGCATTAAAGTGAACAAGAACTGGCGAAACTCCCCGGATGCGTTGCAATGGTTGGGATACTCTGCCCGTGGGAATGATTGAGATGTTTACCTGGAGTCTTGCACTGGCTATTTGTTTTGCTTTCCTTGATTGGGCTTCCACCTGGAAAGGCTGGAAGATCCGGTTATATGTTTCAAAACCGGCCACACTTTTCTTTCTGATCCTCTGGACCTTCCAATTAACAGGCTGGGAAGGTGGGATGATCTGGTTCGGTATTGCCCTGCTCTTTTCACTGGCCGGTGATATCGCTCTGATGCTCAACCCACGTTTCTTTTTAATTGGTCTGTTTGCTTTCCTTCTTGCCCACGTTGCATACCTTATAGGTTTTAACCAGCAGCTTCCGCCGTTAACTCTTGGACCAATCATACTCTTCCTTCTGGTTACGCTTTCAGCAGTTCGGGTATTTAAAACCCTTAAACCGGGTGTCTTGCGCGTGCCACGTGGAAAACGGTTTTTAATTTCCGTCGCGGTTTACGGTCTGACCCTGGCTTTGATGGTTCTCTCCGCGCTCGTCACATCCTTCAGGCCAGATTGGTCTTTACCTGCCGCAGGACTTGTATCGGTTGGCGCCGTTCTTTTCTATATCTCAGATACGCTTCTTGGGTATGACAGGTTTGTAAGAAAGGTCAAACATGGGCAGAGTTACGTCCATTTAACTTATCATATTGGACAATTTTGCCTGGTGACTGGCGCGATCTTACACTTTGCCCATTGAAGTATTAATTTAATGTTTTAAATCCTTCACCAAGCGCTTCATGTGCTACACCGATTACCATGAAGGCTGCGGGGTCGATCTCTCTGACTAGCTGCTTTAACTGGTTTACTTCGGCACGCGTGATAACACAATAAAGGACAGGACGATTCTCTGCGGTGTACCCACCCGTTCCCGACAGGATGGTAACCCCACGTTCCATGGCTTCAAGGATGGTTAACCTTACCGCATCAGATTCCTTGGTAATAATGATAACGGTTCGAAAAATACCCGACCCTTCTGAAACCATTTCTGCGGCAATTCCGCTGACGTATATCACCACAAGACCATAAAGAGCGTTCTCCCACGAAAAAGCGAAGCCACCAGCCAATACTACCAGCGCGTCGGCAATCAAATAAGCCATAGAAATTGAGATACCGAATCGATGATTAAGAATTCGACTTAAGATATCTGATCCGCCACTCGTTCCCTGACCGCGATAAACCAAACCCAAACCGACCCCCAGGAGTACACCTCCGAACAATGCGTTAAGAACGTTATCGTTGGTCATACCTTGAGCGGGGATGAAAGGGACGAGAAGATCGGTTAATAATGAAAAACAGGCCACAGAAAATGCCGTTCGAATAGCGAATCGCGATCCACCCAAAAATCGCCACCCCAAAACAAACAAGGGAATATTGCCCAAGAAGATCATGATCCCCAAGGGGAAGTCAATAAAGTGGTTTACGATCTGTGCTGCGCCGCTAATGCCTCCACTCACCAGTAAACCAGGGACCAGAAACAATCTCATGGCTAAAGCCTGGATCAAAGCCCCAGTTAACAATAGTATGTACTCTTGCAGGATTTTCCATGAAAATTTTACGGACCGAACGGATGGGTCTGCTGATGGCAAGCTATTTTTATTCATCCGGGTGTTCTTTATCATGGCTGATTCCTGTGGAAATTTTTTCTCAATTCTATCGCAGGTAAGGTCGTTTAAGTTGAAAAATGACGGGATTTGAAAAGTTCTTAATTCAATAAATTCGGTTAGGGTGTTTTTCTTGAAAAAACTTTGAGAATCGTATAAGATTATATGATTCATCATATTATTAGAAAATTTACAGGGTGTGTATATGGCGACGATGGAAGCCGGAAGAGTATTAAAATCCAGATACAAGATCTCTGAACAGCTGGGAAAAGGCGGGATGGGCGAAGTCTACCTCGCGGTGGATGAAACCCTGGATACAAGGGTCGCTGTTAAGACCAATCACAATCTTGCTTCACATACTTCGGCTCAATTCATACGTGAAGCAAGATTGCTCGCATCCCTGAAACATCCTAACTTGCCTCGCGTGATCGACTATTTCACTGATGAAGATAGCCAGTACCTGGTGATGGACTACGTTCCAGGTGAAAATCTGAAAGAGATCGTGGAAGGTAAAAAGAAGCTCACCCTTGATCAGGTTACCCAATGGGCGATCCAACTTGGCAATGCGCTGACTTATCTTCATAATCAAAATCCACCCATTTATCATCGGGATGTAAAACCCGCGAATATCAAGCTCACCGATTCAAATGAAGTAGTTCTAGTGGATTTTGGCATCGCCAAGACGGGGGACGCTTCACAAGAAACCCAAACAGGCGCCTGGGCTTTTTCACCGGGGTTTGCGCCTCCCGAACAGGTCAGCGGGATGCGCACGGGTCCTTACTCGGACCAATTTAGCCTGGCAGCCACTATCTATTTTTTACTGGCTGGCAAACCCCCGGCTGATAGCGCACGAAGGTTGATGGGAGAAGAAGAATACATCCCGCTGATAAGCATCAATCCAAAAATACCGGCTCATTTTTCCGCAGCGATGGATAAAGCCCTTTCCATTAAACCGGAAGCCCGTTTTCAATCAGTTGAAGCCTTCATACAATCATTGACAAATCCAGGAACCATGCCTGCCACAGCGGTTGCCGATCAAAAAACCGTGTTGGCTGCTTCACGAGGCACTCAGATACCTGGCGTACCGCCTCCATCCATGCCGGCTTATACTGATAGTCAACCGCAATTACGAAAGAAAGCTTCACCAGTTTGGTTAATCCTGGGTGTTTTTATTGCGCTTGGCGTTATAACTGGCGGATTCTTCGCTTTAAGATCCGTCGGATTGTTCAATTTTCCCAAAACCGCGGCACCCGCTGAGATCGCTCAACCCACAACCACCATTGAAATTCCAGCCTTGACTGAAACCCCTCCGCCTCAGGAAGAAACCCCTCCCCCTGCAACCGAGGAAGTCAATGAGACTGAAGCACCCGCGGTTTTTAATCCCATTGGCAGGGGCGGTAAGGTTGCCTTCCTTAGCGACCGGCAAGGTGACGGGTATAAACAGGTCTGGGTCATGGAAGTTGGAATGGATGGAAACAACAATCCTGTGACACAAAACCTGGAACAGATCACATTTACTCCCAACGACAAATTCAATCCTTCCTGGTCGCCGGATGGCACAAAGATCATATATTCCGGTCTAAGCACCGAGTTTTCATCCAACGGAACTCCCTTCGCTGCCGATATTTGGATGATCGACCTGACGCAGCCAGGACAGGAACCCGTTGACCTTAGCAGACGTCCCGGGGATGATTTCTATGCAGCCTGGTCGCCAAATGGAGAACATATCGCCTTTACCAGCTATTATCGAGAAGATAAAACCCCGCAACATGTGCTGATGAAACCGGATGGATCAAACCAGATTTTGCTAAGCATCCTCGGTTTTTCCGATACCTATTCCACCTGGTCTCCAAATGGGGATTGGTTGCTCTACGTTTTTTCAACCGGAAATTTAAAAGTATTACAAATGCGATATCAGTCTGATTTCATTAACAACGTTCGTAAATTTGATCAGTCCTCGAACGAAGGAAGACTTGGAAATGTACTCGAACCAACCATTAGTTCTGATGGCTCAATGATCGCCTATACACGCGTCTTTGATAATTTGGAAACCAATATATACACCGCCGTCTTTGCCGACCGGGGAAGAACCGTTACGCAGATGACAGATTCAGGTAAGGATTACGCCCCTTGTTGGTCGCCGGATGGTAAATGGATACTCTTTACATCTGAACGTGATGGAGACCCAGAGATCTATATCATGGATTCTGAAGGCGGTCAGCTTACCAACCTCTCCTTAATGCCCAGCATTGATTCCCATCCATCCTGGCAGCCTCCGAAATCCGAATAACCGGATAATAATTTATAACACCCCATTTGTTGAATAACGCAAATGGGGTGCATGATAATTCGAGTTTATTAATCTAAAGAAGGCGGGCGTTGTAATTTCGTCTTGGGTTTGGTGCGATTGTTTAATACCCTGGTGGTTGTGATCGTTTTTCCTGCATTCGGGCTCAAAAGCAAAGTCAAACGGGTCAATGCATTTTCATCATATTCACATCGACCGCAAATATCGCACACCCAGGCCGGGAAGTCAGGAACCGAGATTAATTCATCCCCTAAATAAGTAAAATAGGCAACGTATTCCCTGTGCATATGACCAGCCTGGCATTCAACGCAAGGATAGGTCGAACTGGGAAAGTGTTGATCAGTGTCTGTCATAGGTTCCATCGATCTCGTTTTTTTCGCTTTGGGTAAGGTTATCACATTTTTAAGTGATTTGCCATATTTTTTTCCTTAGAAAATGCTTACGATTGCGGGATGTTATAGTCAGGGTGCCTGATCACCTTAATCGAATCGAAAGGCCAATAAACAACCAGTGCTTTACCCACAACATCCTTTGTTGGAAGGTATCCCCAACTGTGTGAATCGTAAGAACTGTTGCGGTTGTCTCCCAGGACAAAAACTGCATCGTTTGGTACTTCCCAGGTTCCAACATATTCTGGAGGGCTGCTGATATAAGGTTCATCTAAAATTGTACCGTTTACGCTTACCTTACCACCCATCACAGTAACCACGTCTCCGGGTGTGCCGATGAGTCTCTTAATAAAATCTTCTTCCAGTGAATTTGGATTGTGAAAGATGACAATATCACCTGTTTCCATTTCGCCGAGTTTGTAGGCCAGGCGGTTCACAAGGATCAGATTGCCTTCATATAAAGTAGGCTGCATACTGATATTCAAGACCATAACCCTCTCAAAAACCGCGTCGATCGCAAAATATAATACCGCCGCCATCAACAAGGTTTGAATGATCTCTCCCCAGAGACTTTGCCAAAACGGAACCTTCTCGATCTGTTTTGAAGGTTCGTTTATTATTGATTCTTGAGTGGGTAATTTATCCATTGTTTTCGTTCTTTTCTATTCGTGACGGGGTTTGAGAATAATACGGATCGGTGTGCCGGTAAAAGGAAATTCCTGTCTGATCTGATTCTCCAGGAAACGAAGATAAGTGAAATGGGCTAATTTGGGGTTGTTGCAGTAGATCAGAAATGTAGGTGGATCACTTCTGACCTGTGTGCCATAAAACAATTTTATGCCGCTGCCGGTCTTGGAGACAGGCATAAAAATCCCCTGGGCTTTTTGAAGAATGCGGTTCAGTGCCCCTGTTGATATTCGTGCCAGTCGTTCTTCTTGAACACGCAAAGCCAATGGCAAGACCTGATTTACTCTTTGACCTGATTTGGCAGAAATAAAAAGAAAAGGAACGTAGTCCATGAAATTGAGTTCCTGCCTGAGTCGATCTGAAAAGGTAAGCATGGTTGAATTATCTTTTTCAATGGAATCCCATTTGTTGATAATGACCACCGCGCTTTTAAATTCTTCTTTTATATAACCTGCAATGTGTGCATCTTGCGCAGAGATACCTTCAACCGCATCAATAAGGAGAAGCGCAACATCACAACGTTCGATCGCTCGCATCGACCTTACCACGCTGTATTTTTCAACACCGGGTTCAACCTTACCTCGCCTACGTATGCCTGCCGTGTCGATCAGTGTGATCGGGATGCCATCAAACTCAAACCTGGTGTCCACTGCATCACGTGTGGTTCCGGCTATCTCACTGACGATGGACCTTTCTTCACCCGTAATCCGGTTCAATAAACTGGATTTCCCTACATTTGGTTTGCCCACAATGGCTATCTTGATGGAATCATCATCTTCTGCTTTGTCTGGTTCAGGAAAATGCTTTAATAATTCATCCAAAAGGTCGCCCGTACCAGTTCCGTGCACGGCAGAGATCGGATAGGGTTCTCCCAATCCAAGTTCGAAGAATTCATTAACTAATTCTCTCTGTTTGGAACTGTCAGCCTTGTTAACCACAAGCAAAACCGGCGGGGTTGGCACACCCTCCGCCATCTTTTGCGATTGCCTTAAAATTTGGGCTACTTCATGATCGGCAGGGGTGACACCGCTGATCGCATCCACCAAAAAAAGGATCACGTCCGCTTCCTGGATCGCCATTACGGCCTGAGTCTTTATTTCCTTAATAAAATCTATTGATCCTATTGAAAGAGGGGCTTTGCGGCTTGCAGAGGTTGGGTCGATCCCCCCTGTATCGATAATATCAAATTGCACACCACTCCACTCAGCTACGGCAAAGAGTCGGTCCCGAGTAGTTCCGGGTGTGTCATCAACGATTGCCATCATCTCCCCACATAGGCGATTGAATAAAGTGCTTTTTCCTACGTTCGGTCTTCCGACCAATGCAACCACAGGTCTTTTCATCTATCCTCATTCTCGATTCAATCAATTTTACCCTGATAATTGACGAAAGAACGAATGGGGATGATATTCAAGAAGGAAAAGACTTATTCAATAGTGATTTTAAACGTATTCGGTGAAATACTTTCCAATTGAATTTCAGGAATATTTAAGGAATAATCTGGTTCTTGTGTGTAAGTACCCGGTTCAAACTCCTTTAGATCCAATATCACTCTAAGATCTGAAGGATTTAACGATTCCAGGATATTTAAAGGTCCTGAAATGATAATGCTCACTTTTTCAGGAAGAATGGTCACATCATAAAGCGGATTCAGCCCATTGGCTTCCACAGGTACGTCAGAGATGGACTGGTTGCCAATGATCGGCGCGATCTCAACATTCACGATTGTAAAGAGATCATCGATCACCTGAATCCCGGTAGGGAGGTTTAATTCAATACTTTCTTCGAAGCTCTCGGTTTTTCTGCTCAGATCGATTGGTTTGGTTTCAATATAACCTGGCAGCGCATCTATTAACATGGGGTCGCTCGAAAAAACCGTTACCGTTGGAGGAGTAACCGAAAGGGCTGACATCCGGTATCCATTGGCTGGCTGACCATTGGTGACAACATTTACCACAACATTACGGTATCCACCCCTTTCAAACACTTTCTGAGTTACCGTGATTTTTTCAGGTGACAGGCTAACATCTTTGACAATAGACCCGTTTACATCCACGGGTTGCAACGAAACGACCTGACTGATATCATTTTTTGCGTCAGTCAAACGAACTACTGCTCTAACTTCGGTGACTTTATTTACAAAAGACTTCGCACCGCTGATCAAAACCTTTGATTCTGATAATTCCGCTTTGCTGGATTGGTAACCCACTGCCAGAGAACCTTGATTAATGATGCGGATATCAAATTCTTTTGTCTCCAGTACCTCCAAATCTAAAGAGGTTGATTGCGGCGAAAACCTGATGATCTCCACGGGTTTGACTCCAATTTGAACCTGGATCGGTATCGTGTGCGACCCTTCCCCAAGACCGGAAAGATCCATCACTGCCCGGACTGGAACCTTTGCCGAGATCAGGCTTTCCCAGATCGATGTGGGAGCTCTCAAGGTGAGTGAAATGGACTGAGGGATTTCAGAAGTGATCACAAGATTTGGGTTTTGTCCGATCAGTTCAACGGGTACATGAGAGGGGTAATCTTTTTCCAGCGAGGGGTCTGAAGATGTAACGGCCATGATCCAGACGGCGATTGCAAGCAGAAAAGCCGTCAGCAACAATGGAAGAGTTTTTGAGAAAGATCGCAAGGCTTTTAACATTATTTCAACCTTTGTTCGCCCAGAAAAATATTCCGCAAGCGTTCGATGAATTTAAAGTTACCCGAATTGTCTTCTGCAGGACGGTAAAATGCGAGCAGGATATTCTCAAGACGATCGCTATCCAGGCGGCGGATCATCCTCCCATTGTGTGAAATGGAGATCGAACCGGTTTCTTCCGAGACCACCACGGTGATTGCGTCCGTAGCTTCTGAAGTGCCCAGTGCAGCACGATGGCGCAAGCCCATTTGCCGTTCAGGTGATTTGGTCAAGATACCACTCGCTGAGAGAGGCATAACACAGGCTCCGGCGACGATGTGATTGTTATGAATGATCACGGCGCCATCATGCAAAGGGGTGTTTGGATAAAAAATTTGCAGCAGCAATTCAGGGGTCACTGCTGCGTTCAAACGTACACCCGTCTTGGCATAATCTTCAAGGCTGTCATACCGTTGAATAACGATCAGTGCGCCGTGTTCACGTGCTGAAAGTCTGGCTGCCGCTGTCACGATGGAATGGATCGTCTCTTCAACGAGTTTATTTTGGAAACCCGATTGACGGCGCAATAACTGGGGCGTACCCGCTCTGCCCAGTTTTTCTAAACCACGTCTGATCTCAGGGGAGAAAATCACCGGAATGGCAAATAACAAAGCCGGGACAATGGTATTGAACAGCCACGAGAAAGCCGGCAGGTTAATTAAGGTGGTGAATAATGCCAGTAAAATGACAGTAAATATTACTCCCCGCAAGAGGACCATGATTTGAGTGTCTCTTAACAAGAGTAAGAACGCATAAACGACGCCCGTGACCAAAAAAAGATCAAGAACACTGAGCCAGTTCAGTCGTTGAAACAGGTAGGAAATTTCACTTAACAAGTCTGTCACAATTCCTGCCTTTTATATGGAATGCCCGGTTTTCAAATCGGCCTCATAATGCGGTCTTCTCTTAATTGCTTGAAATACAGAATCGTATTATCAGGCATTGAGCCTTCAGCAGCTTCCTGCCAGGCCATTACAGATAAATCAGAAGGTGATGCTTTTTCATAACCAAGACCACTCCAGAGTGCGTCATGGTGGGCAAGGTTTTCTTCAACAAAGATGAGTGAAGCTTCGCACTGCAGTTTATTTGAAGCGGATTCCATTTCACGGATCATGATGGGTAGATATTGTGCAGGCGGAAGGGCTGGGTCAAGCAGAATTTCAGTCGTTCGCGCGATCAGGTTTTCCACCTGCCAGGCCAATATACCCATGGGATTTTTTTCAATGCGCAAGATCAGAAAAGCCTTTTCTCCAAAATCAGACATGGTATCTTCATAGGAGACAGCATTGGATGAACCTCGCAAGCGATTTAGCGTTTCCAATATTTCATCAATTTGTTTGGGTCCCGCTCTTTCAACATTTACTTCACCAAGAGAGAGCTTTACTGGTTGAGACATCGGGATGGGTTGGGAATCCGCGGTAGGAATGTGCCTTTGCCAGGCCATTGTCACCTGTTTCCAGGTGTCATCAAAAGTGGAATTATTTTTGATCACAACAGTCGCGTCAGCCAATCTCGATTCCTGAGGGACTTGAGAAGCCATGCGCTGGCGCGCTTCCTTCTCAACCATGTTTCTGTTATGCATTAGTCGTGACAACTGCACCTCAGGGTTGGCATATACCACCCATATCGCGTCACAGAGGGCTCCAAGGTTACTTTCAAGAAGTTTAATGGCTTCTATAACGATTACTTTTTGAGTTGTTCGCCTGACAATAATGTCCACAGCCTGTTCCACAAGCGGATGAACGATCGATTCGAGTTTTGCCAAAGCGTCAGGATCGTTAAAAACGATTTGTGCCAGTTTCTTGCGATCAATCTGTCCTTCAGGTGAAAGTATATAACTGCCAAAGGTCTTAAGGATCGCATCAAAGCAAGGGGCGTCGCGAGAAATCGCTCGATGAGAAATGGCGTCAGCATCAATACCATAAGCTCCCAAATGCTCAAGCATACGGCGAACGACACTCTTTCCGGTGCCTATGTTTCCAGTTAAACCGATGACATATTTATCAGACCATTTCTTCATGATTCTTCCAAGAGGAGAAACAGTAAACAACCTAGTATCATTTTATTCATTGGATTCCTAATTGTCAAACAACATCCGATATTACGACCAGGCAATTCATATGAGATCACCATGTGAATCCTTTTGCTTTGATTTTGGTATACTCTTAAGAGATTCCAATTAAGAAATAAAAGGAGAATGAAATGGGAACCAAAGGTCGACAAATCGTTGGTATGGACGTGGATAAACTCTTGGAGATGCTGTACAAGGCGTTTTCTGATGAATGGCTGGCGTATTATCAATATTGGCTCGGTGCAAAACTGGTAAAAGGGCCGATGAAAGATGCCGTCGCCGCTGAATTAGCCATTCACGCGACAGAAGAACTGGCGCATGCAGATATGCTTGCCTTGCGCATCATCCAATTGGGTGGAACTCCCCCCATCAGTCCGGAAGAATGGATCAAAAAATCACATTGTGGCTATGACGCCCCGGTGGACGCCCACGTAAAAACATTGCTGGCACAAAACATCAAGGGCGAACAATGCGCT
The DNA here is from genome assembly GCA_964570925.1 of uncultured Anaerolinea sp. Lineage (GTDB taxonomy): Bacteria > Chloroflexota > Anaerolineae > Anaerolineales > Anaerolineaceae > UBA6107. The sequence continues at coordinate 26,022 of CAZNAF010000008.1, read as the reverse complement.
ATTGAGGTTTATCAAAAGATCCTGCAAGTGGTCAAGGATGCCGATCCGGTGACTTATAACATTGTACTCACCATCCTTCAGGATGAAGTTGAACACGAAGAAGACCTTCAATCTCTTGATGAGGATCTGGACCTGCTCATAAAAGGCTGATTTCATCTATCAGAATAAGTTTTCAATATAATATCTATTGATGAAGAGAGGCAGCCTTATTGGCTGTCTTTTCTCATCAAAATAATTTATTACTGCTTCTTGATCGAGGATTTTTCAAATTCTAATTTTCTCCTGCACGACTAATTGCCATGGATCAAAAGCCTCAATCCAACCCAGAAAAACGAATTAAAAAACTGCCTCGCAACGTATGGGCAGTTAGTATCACCAGTTTTTTCATGGATGTTTCCAGTGAAATGGTGGTAAATATCCTACCCCTGTTCCTTACGAACATTCTGGGGGTTAAACCAGGTGTCATTGGCCTAATTGACGGAGTTGCTGAATCAACTGCCAGTTTGCTTAAGCTGTTTTCTGGCTGGATCTCTGACAAACTAGGCAAAAGAAAATGGCTGGCGGTCGCGGGCTATGCGCTTTCTGCGTTGACAAAACCTTTTTTTTATATCGCTGGAAATTGGGGGCTGGTCGCCGGGGTACGCTGGGCAGACCGCATCGGAAAAGGCATCAGAACTGCTCCCAGAGACGCTTTGGTGGCAGACTCCGTGGATCAGGAGAACCGGGGGATCGCGTTCGGTTTCCATCGCGCAATGGACAGCGCAGGAGCGATGCTTGGCATCGTTGTTGCCGCCATCGTGGCCGGTCTTTTACAAAAGGACGCAAACCAACTTGGGTTGCATACATTTCGTGTGATCGTCCTGATCAGCCTTGCTCCGGCGTTTCTTTCCGTTCTCTCATTGGCAATTGGCGCCAAAGAAATGGCAACAAAGGAACAACTCAAGAGTCCAAATTTCCAGATTATCAATCTTGGCAAACCCTTTACCATTTTTTTGGTTATTATCGGCGTTTTTACCCTGGGGAATTCTTCTGACAGTTTCTTGGTGCTTAGATCACAAACCCTGGGAGTATCGGTCGTTGGGATCCTGGTGATGCTGGTCATGTTCAATTTGATCTATTCTCTAGTTTCTACACCAGCCGGATCGCTATCGGATCGGATCGGTCGAAAGCGGTTGATCCTTTTCGGATGGGTGGCATACGCCATCGTTTATCTTGGTTTCGCATTCGCAGATCAAACATGGCATGCTTGGGTTTTGTACGTTGGATATGGGATCTATTACGGCTTGGGTCACGGAACAGCCAGCGCGTTGGTTTCTGACCTTGTCCCCGAAAACCTGAGGGGAACAGCTTATGGAATTTACCACGCGGTCATTGGCGTTTTGGCGATGCCCGCTTCATTGATTGCCGGGATCTTGTGGGAGAAATTCACACCCGGCGCGCCATTTTTCTTCGGGGGAATGACAGCCATCCTCGCGGCCGTGCTGATAATCTTCTGGATGCCAAAAAACAAGAACCCACACCAATGAAGAGTTCTTCGTTGCATAAGAGTCCGTCTCATAGGAAACAGCCCCATAACGCACTTTTTTTTGAAAAATTGTTAATTTTTAATGATTGATTAGGAATTTTTTCTCATTAATCCTTATTTCGTACTATAATAATGGTACTAATTTTTCGGAGGAAAAAATGCCTATCAAGAAAGTTTGCGTTGATGCAGTACAGCTCGACAATTTCAAGATCGAAACCCGGTCACGCCAGCACGTCGCGTTGGTCGACCAACCACCTGCCGGAGGCGGCACGGACGCCGGACCAACCCCGCTTGAATATTTATTCGTATCCCTTGGAGGATGTATTGTTACCATCGGTACGATCATCGCGAAACAACGAAAGTTGCCGGTGCGAAAAATTGAAGCCCACGTTGAAGGTGAACTGGATACCGATGTGTTGATGGGAAAAAGCACTGCCGTCCGCGCCGGTTTCACAAACATCAAAATTCAGGTCAAGGTGGACGCTGATATGACCCAGGAAGAAAAGGAAGCCTTCATTCACGACGTGGATGCCCGTTGCCCGATCTCGGACAACATTTTCAACGGATCACCCATCGAATTTGAGGTGGAATAACAAGAGCAGTTTAACAAGCCGTCGGCCAATTGTACAAGCCGCCTGAAATACATGCCGGGAAAAATCAGCAGCAAGACGTCCTGGCGCTGATCGAAAAGGCTGATCTTTATACACCCCCGCCAGAAGGCGGAAGATAAAG
>CAZNAF010000008.1:10415-23665 GCA_964570925.1 uncultured Anaerolinea sp. | reverse complement strand
TTATCTCAACACTTGCCATTGTTCTTGCCCTCTTGATCGGTTTTCTGGCAACCTTGTCACCTGTCAACGCACAATCACAAGAGAGCGACGGAACTGTCATCATCCACTTGTTTTGGGGTGAAGGCTGCCCACATTGCGCCAAGGCTAAACCATATTTTGAACAACTGGCCCAGAAAAATCCAAATATTGTTCTCAACATGTATGAGATCTACTACGATGAGGAGAATCTGGATCTTTTTTTGCGCATGGCCGAAAAGTATGAGATGGAGAATCTGGGGGTTCCGACCATCTTCATCGGGGATTTCAGGTTTCAGGGTTTTAATGAACTGAATACAAGCGACTATGAGAACGCGGTGACATTTTGTCTTAAGAACCAGTGCGAGGATGCCGCGGCAGGGGTCGCATATGAGATTCCCTCCCCCACCCAGGTTGCCGCAACTCCTGATGTTTTTGCCGAGCCCGAATCAAGTACTGAATTATCTTCCGAACCTGAAAAAACTTTTGAACTCACCCTGCCGATTTTTGGAAAAGTAGATCTTGAAAATAAATCCCTGCTGCTGAGCACCGCGTTGATCGCCCTGGTCGATGGCGTGAACCCATGCTCGTTATGGGTGTTAACCATGCTGCTTGCGTTAACCCTGCACACCGGGTCACGAAAAAGGGTGTTCTTAATCGGATTCGTCTTTTTAACGGTCACTGCCGGCATTTATGCCCTTTTCATCTCCGGGCTTTTCAGCGTTTTAAAATTCGTGGGTTTTCTGACCTGGGTTCGCGTGATCATTTCTTTGGTGGCCTTGTTCTTCGCGATCGTAAATATCAAAGATTACTTCTGGTATAAAGAAGGTCTTTCATTGACCATTGCGGACGAGAAAAAACCCGGGCTTTTCCAAAAGATGCGCAAACTCACCGATGCGAGTCAGTCCCTTTGGGGTTTGGTGGGCGCAACTATTGTATTCGCAGCCGGTGTTTCATTGGTTGAGTTTTCGTGTACTGCCGGTTTTCCGGTGGTGTGGGTAAATCTTCTTTCAGCACAACAAGCCGGCGGCACAACATTTTTACTGCTTCTTTTGCTCTACATGCTGATCTATCAATTGGATGAAATGATCATTTTTATCACTTCAGTGGTCACATTAAAATCAGGGCGATTGGAAGAAAAGGGTGGCCGCATTCTTAAATTGATCAGCGGGATGTTGATGCTAACGCTTTCAGCGGTCATGCTGATCAAGCCTGAATGGATGAATGATATCGCCACTTCTCTGATCGTTTTTGGAGTTGCATTTCTTGCCACACTGCTCATCCTGTTTCTTCACAGATACATTCTGCCTAAAGCGGGAGTTGCGCTTGGCACGGAACAAAGCTTGAGTTCCAAAAAACGGAGAAAAAAATAGGAAAACCTGGCTGTTCTCTAGCCTAATGAACCCAAGGGAGGGTGTATGCATCTGGAATATCATGAAATACAAACCGTCATTGACTTGCATAAAAAATATCTTGCAGGTGATCCAGGCGGAAAGAAAGCAGAATTGGCCGAGGCGAATTTATATGGCGCCAATCTTATCGGTGTGGATCTGCAAGGCGCAAATCTTGAACAAGCGAATCTAAAACGGTCCCTGCTATGTAACGCGAATCTTAGTAAGGCAAATTTGCAGGGCGCATTCTTCAAACATGCCATTCTGGAATTCACCAATCTGGAAGGGGCAAATCTGCAAAAGGCCAGCCTCAAAGGGGCAAATCTTGATCACGCCAATCTATGTGGTGCGGATCTCACAGACGCGGAACTGGAAGACACAACTCTAGACGAGGCCATATTCAATAATGATACATGCTGGCCACAGGCGTATGACCCGCAAGCCAAGGGTGCCAGACCTGTAGACTAGTTCCCCCATTCCACAAGCATGTTCCGTTTTCCTTCTCCGGGATGAAAATGGGAAAATCTCAGGTGATGCGTTGCGCTTCACCTTCCTTTTAACCTCTCTGGCTATTAACCCAGGTTGGTCCAGTCCGGAACGCCCCTCCCTGGACAGGAAAAAAGTAAAAAAACCTTAAAATTCACAATTTTATTTTTTTGACATAAGTTTCTATTGACTTTTGTTTATGTAGAGTCAACTTAATTTAAGATTTTTAAGTCTGAGCAAATTGTCGGGGCACCAACACGATTGCCCTCCAGGGGTAAAATTACTGGAAGTCAAAACCAAATTTGATTCAGTCAATTTGTCGGAGTACCCATGAATTTCAATGCAGATCGTCCTTTTTCAATCACGGGTTTTGACCAGGAATTACGTGAAAACATCTTGCCTTTTTGGATGAGTCATCCCCTGGACAAACATAGAGGAGGATTTCACGGCGCACTATCTTCATCAAATGAGGTCCTGATAGGGGTCGAACGCGGATCGATCTTGTGCAGCCGCATCTTGTGGACTTTCTCAAAAGCATTTCATCATTATCGAGAACAGCCTCTTTTGGAAGTCGCCCAATGGGCATACCGAGATCTGCTCCACCGATTTTGGGATGACCAATACGGCGGGGTCTATTGGTCGACGGACGATCACGGCCAGCCTTTGCAGGATCGAAAACACACCTATGCGCAGGCTTTTGCCATTTATGGATTGACGGCTTTTTTTGAGATTTCTGATGATCGGCACGCTTTGGAATTGTCCAAAAACTTATTTCATCTAATTGACACGCACACCTTCGATGATAAAAATGGAGGGAATCTAGAATGCCGGTCGCGTGAATGGACGCCGCTTGAGGATATGCGTCTGAGTGACAAGGACCTCAATTCAAGTAAATCCATGAACACCCTGCTTCATCTCACCGAGGCCTATTCTGCGCTGGCAAGGGTTTGGAAAGACGCTCGTCTGACGAACCGTCTGGAAGGATTAATTGACCTTTTTCTGAAGCAGATCATTGATTTACAAAGTGGCCACCAATTACTTTTCTTCACGGATCAATGGGAGTCCCTTTCCAATCATATCTCGTACGGCCATGATATTGAGACCAGTTGGCTGTTATTGGAAGCTGCGTCCGCTTTGGGTGACGAGAAATGGATCAGGAAGGCAGAAAACGCATGCGTAACAATGGCTCAAACCGTATATGACGAAGCTTTGTTAGAGGATGGAAGCATTCTTTATGAAGCAAGCCCAGATGGATTCAAGGATTTAACCAAACAATGGTGGGCGCATGCAGAAGCGGTGGTTGGATTTTATAACGCATATCAACAAACTGGCCAGCCCCTTTTTTTAGACGCATCAAAAAAAGTTTGGGGTTATATTCAAGACCATTTTATTGATCGGGAGGGCGGCGATTGGTTTAAGGCGCTTGATTCGAACGGGTACCCCGATCTGACTCATAACAAAGTCGGCCCTTGGGATTGCCCATATCACCACGCCAGAATGTGTCTGGAGATGATCCACAGGTCGGAAAAAACCAAAAGGTTTGAGATGCCGGGTCAGGCATAAAACAGCCTGATGACAATTACCCCAACCAGGGCGGCAAGCGTGCCGATGGAAAGGGTGTTAAGAATGTAATCCTGGTCGGCATCACTAGAGTTACGTGAATAAAGGGGGATGACAAAGGGAGCTGGCAAGATGAACATCAACAATACGGCTGCCTCAAAGATCTTGTCCAGTTGGAACCACTCGCGAATGATGAAATGATTAACCAGCAAGGCCAATAAAATCCATACCACCAGGCGTAAGAAGACAGTTTGGAGGGCGGCCGAAACGTTTCCTGCCTTGAAGTTTAAACCGTATCCAATGACGATCGCTACCAGAGGAGTCGTTAATCCCGCCAGGATTCCAAGAGTCACGAACAAGGTTTGACCAATTACCGAGTTGGCCAAGATTTCATAAATGCCGCTGGTATTGAACAGGATCCCGGCGAGGATGGCCACGATTACAGGGGTTCGAAAGAAATTCCCAACCGTTACTTTCCAGTTTTGCCGCTGGCCTTCAAGTGCCTGCAAGCGAGTTACCAAAACGAAAAAGACAAAAACAACCTGGCCCAGATCGATCACTGCAAAAACCGGAACGTTCGCTTCGCCAAAAATCGAACTGAACACAGCGTACCCCAGCATCCCGGCTTCGAATCCCGCCATCAAAAATGGGGCGTATCTGGATCTCAAACCCGGTACTTTTTTGAACCTGGTCGTGAGCAACATGACCACGGTACAGGCAAAGAATACAATGGCGACGATGAGAAGATAGCGGAACTCAAAGACCATCGTGCCAAAAGCCCGAAATAATACCAGTGGCAAGGTCACATTCACGATCAGTGACTTTAAATCCAAGATCGTTTCGGGTCTCACCAATCCACGACGACTGAGAAAAAAACCCAACAAGATGATTAAGATCACCGGTAAAGTGGAATTCAATGTCTGAAAAACATTCATCGTTTTCTCTCACAAAAAGGTTCTGCGTAAAAAACTCAAAAATCGTGAGTATTTACATTTAATTTTAGTACAAGTTGATTTGCATTAATCTTTATCGGTAGATAGAATTTAAGAATCAATAGATACTATTTGCAACTACTGGTTTTCTCTTACAAAAAACACTGACAAACAAGGCATGAACAATGCGGAAAGAAAACAACAAAACTGGCAGCACCAGTACCTTGCTTCAAAAACTTTTCACTTCGCCTGACCTTGAGAATTTTTTAAGCACCCATTCCGATGATCTTCATGTGCTTCCTTTTCATCAGTACATAACCAATCTGACCAATGAAAAAGGGCTTGTACCTGAACAAGTGATCAAAAATTCGGGGATTGAGCGAACCTATGGTCATCAACTCTACAACGGCACCAGAAATCCTTCCAGAGACAAGATCATTCAATTAGCCTTTGGATTAAGGTTGCCCCTGGATGAAACTCAAAAACTATTGATCATTGGGAAAAGAAATCCTCTCTATCCCCGCCTCAAAAGAGATGCGGCCATCATTTTTTGCCTGAACCATCAAAAGGATTTCTTTGATACCCAAAGCATGCTCCAGGCGTTGGAATTGACTTTACTGGGTGAGAAATAATCGATGACCGATCAATTGATTGCCGAATTTCAGGAAAGCTTTGATGAGAAAAGGTATCCTGTTGAATTCTTAATAAAATTTGAATTAATGGAATGCCTGGCACAAAACGAGTTCGGAGAAACACTGCTTGTAAAAGACAGGAAAACCGGGGAATATTATGTAGCCAAGTGTTACTTAAACGAGAACAGCCATTCACAGACATCTGAAGGCGAGTTACTTAAAAAGCTTAACCATCTGGGCGTTCCTCGTTTGATCGGTGAATATGACAATGAAACCATGTTTTGTGTCGTACGAACCTATTCACCGGGTAAGTCTCTTGACTTGTGGGTGCGAGAAAAGCCCTTACCAATTGAACAATCCGTTCAAATCGCGATCCAGCTTTGTGATATTTTGCATTACCTTCACAGCCAAAACCCGCCTGTCATCCATCGAGACATCAAACCTCAAAATATTATCGTAAATAAAGAAGGCGAGGTTAACCTTATCGATTTCGGGATCTCGCGCACTTATGACCAGGCTGCGAGTGAAGACACCGTGTGCTTTGGCACCAAAAAATATGCCGCGCCGGAACAATACGGCTACTCGCAAACGGATTGCCGGGCCGATATCTTTTCATTGGGCATTTTGTTGTTGTGGATGATCACCGGCAGCGTGGATCTGCAGAGCTCCCGCTCAGCCATTGGAGATAAAAGGCTGGTGCGGATCATTGAGAAATGTTCCTCTTTCGCGCCGCAGGACAGATATAAAAATACGCTTCAGGTCAGGGATGCACTCACAGGCCGCACCAGGCGTCAAAAAATCATTGCGGTTGTAACAGCGCTGTTGGGGGTATTGACAGTCGCAGGGATCCTTTTCAACCCTTTCAGCGCAAGGATCAAACAGATCGAAATCAACCGGTTCAAGGAACCGCTCATCGAACAGGCGGTCAGGTTAACGCTTGAAAAAACAGATGGCGAACAAATATCAGACCAGGATCTTGATACGATATCCGCCCTATATGTTTTTGGCGATAAAGCGGCTGGCAACGCCGAAGCCTTCCAACAATACGCGGATGACTTCGCCAATAATAACGGGAACATCCATCAAGGCGGGATCACAACCTTAAAAGACTTGAAAAAATTCAGGAACTTGAAGGAAATTTCAATCGATTATCAAAACGTGACCGACGTTTCGCCGCTTGCCGAGATAGCCGGATTGCAATCAATCGACTTGAGGCACAACCCCATCGAGGATGTATCGCCACTCGCAAACCTCCCTGATTTGACCCATCTCATCTTATTTGGCACCAACGTATCCGACCTAACAGCGTTACACAAATGTTCACGCCTGACCGTGCTTGATGTCGGCGGCACATTGGTCACATCCACCTCCGCCATTCATGGATTGGACGCCCTTGAAAAATTCGTCATCCGCAAGGCACCACTTCAAACACTAGAAGGGATTGAAACACATCTTCTTCTCACGGATATCTACCTCTCTGAAACCCCCCTCAGAGACCTCTCGCCACTTTTGGATTTACCCAATCTTCAGATCGTGGAAATCAGTGAAGACATGCGGTCTGTTGTTGAATCCCTGCAAGGCAAGAATGAATTTATGCTCGTGTATCAATAAAAAAAATATTCGAAAAGTTGAAAATGTGTGCAAGCTGCACACCTGAAAAAGAATCGAATTTATTACAATGTTAATGACAAACATGATTGGGAGGGAAAAGGAAAGCGATATGCCTTTCTTTAACAGATACAGCCGCAATCCAAAAAACCAACACTTACAAATCGAAAAAAAATCCCTAAAGCTCTTTTGTTTAATCATATTTTCTTTGAGGGTTTTCCAAACTTGGTTCAAGATAACCAAGGGAATCTCTGCAAGGCGAAAACCAAAAAAAATTACTGATTCAAAATCTAACGATCAACAAGGAAGAAAAATGAAAAAAAGACTCATGACACTCACACTGGTATTCTTTTTCCTTTTTACCGCAGGTTGTGGAGCGAAATCAGCCACACCTGTCAGCGCACCTGAAGGTTCACCAACATCTGAACAAATCGAGGAAACCGAAGCGCCAACACCCACTCCCGAGCCCGAACCCATCCCCTGCAACATCGTCTTTGAGTCCGACCGTGACGGCAATCTCGAGATCTACCGCATGGATGCAGACGGCAGCAACCAGGTGAACCTGACCAACAACCCGGCGGATGATTACGACCCGGCCTGGTCTCCGGATGGCAGCCAGATCGCCTTTGTCTCCAACCGTGATAACAGCGAAGGCGGCGGACAATTTGTTTACGTAATGAACGCTGACGGTTCCAATTTACGACAGTTAACCTTTGAAGAGCACTGCCGCATGCCCGACTGGTCTCACGACGGTGAACGCATCGTCTATCACAGCAACGATGACATTTATGTTGTTGAGGTGGAAGGCAAGAACGCCGGTGTAAATTTAACCAATAACCCTGAAAGAGAAGTCAACCCTTCCTGGTCACTGGACGACAGCAAGATCGCCTGGAGTTCTTCCATTGGTGACGAAAACTGGCATGTGTTTGTGATGAATGCTGATGGAAGTAACAAAATTCAGCTAACCAATGAAGGCAGTATTTATGAACCAGTATGGACCATAGACAACCGGATTTTTGTGGGCGGCTGGGATTCTGCCGAATACGGCAGCGGCAATTTCTTGCTCGAAGCCGATGGGTCCAATGTGACGCAGGCAGGCGGAAAGGGTGAAGTGGAACAACTGATACCTTTCTACACGAATGAGAATGAAATCGTTGGTTGCGTCTCTGGCGCGATCGATGGGGATGACGAAGAAATCTCCCTGGTGGGTCCGAATTACGAAGGCTGGTTCCTAAACCTGACCAAAAACGATGTAAACGATCGCAATCCCGATTGGCCGGCAAATTGTCTCCTTGGGAAAACCGCTCGTGTTGAAGAGGTGGAAACTGAAGAAAGCCTTGATCTCGTTCTCCCTGAAGTATCCGGGGATGTCGTGATGGGGTACACTGGCAATCAAGACACCATGTCACCCATGGCTGAAGAAGGTTTGCTAAAAGCCTGCAATGAAACAGGAATTGAATGCATCAAGAAGGATACGATTGCTGAGCTGATCGATCTGAAGGTTGACGTGATTTTGTCTTTTTCAAATCGATGGGCTGCCCTTGGTGATTCGCCGACGATACATGACGCAGTCGAGAAGGGGATCATCACCATCGTCCTGAATGCTGAAACGCCTGAAACCGGTGCGATCAATCTCTCGATTGACACCGATTCGACGCAAAAGAGCATCGAATGGATGATACAAGAGATGGGCGGGCAAGGCAAGATCGTGTTTTTCAGTCTTGGCGAAAATGAAACGCAGGAAAAAATAATCAATTCAATGCTTGAAAAGAATCCCGGGGTTGAAGGGGTCATCATCCCAACCGGATTTGACGGCAAGCCTCTTTCTGAAGAAATGCTGGCAGAAATGGCCGCCACGAATCCGGGTCTAAAAGCCATCTGGTCTAATACGCGGAATAGCGACATCTTTTGGATGCGCAAGAACATTCCCGTCAATCCAATGCCGATGTTGATCATCGAGCCTAAGAAAGATATGCTGCAAGCCTGGTCAGGTCTCGCCGGTGAACCCCGCGGTTTCAAGGGATACATGACCATAAGCCCTGGAGGCACCGGCTATGAAGGGGTTTACGCAGCCTATTTCATTTTGGCAGGTAAACAAATCCGTTCAGATGCGCTGGGTGGTCTCTATGGAAACACGCTGGTCTACGACTATCCGATCATCACGAACGAAAATCTTAATGAATGGCAAGAAAAGAGTTCCACATTACAGGTGGGTCTATGGGACATGATGGAAATTCCACCCATGTCGCCATCCGAGATCTATCAAAAATGGTTTGAATAATTCCTGATCGTCATTGTGTAAAACAGACTCATCAGTAAGAATCAGAAAGCCTTATTAGTGTCTCTCATTTCATTCTTGCTTCAAGTTATTGCCGATACAAAAACCGAAATGGTCGTTCTGGCCATTTCGGTTTATTATCCCCCGGTGAAATGTCTTTATTGACAATAAAATTCGTGGGCGCTGTTGCTGTCCATCGAACCTGAGTCATATGCCCCCCCACATCCCCAGGCTTCGTAGGAATAATTCCCCGGGCAAACTTGCAGCGTGGTTTTTCCGGTATTAAGGTCAAAGGTGTATTTGGCAGGTCCTTTTAATTTCAGTGTCACCCAGCCGCCCGTGGTATTGTCAATGTCAAAAATATGGCTTGCTTCACAGGCTGGCAAAGCAGTCGGTTTGGGCGTGTTGGTATAGGGGACGGCCGTCGGCCTGGGCGTGGGTGTATAGGTGGCTGTCGCCGTAGGGGTGGCGGTAGGTGGAATGACAGGCCGAATCAGCCAGGTGACTTCACTGGAATACCCTTTTTCATAGTTATGCCAGCCGTCGTATGCTTTGTCCTGAAACAAATAGCCGATTTTGATCACATGCGTTTCTCCCAACTTCCAACCGTCCATCACAACGCCCCAGAAATAGGCTGGATAAATCAAGGTCGGATCAAACGGGTCTTCATAAATTCCCAACTCCAGCCAGTCCTCACGGAAATAATCCTGTCCATCTATGGTGAAATACCAGACCAGATCTGCCATGGTTTGATCAAGCAATAGTTCATCCTTGGCGCGCCACAACTGGTTCAACCAAAGGGGCTTATCAAAAGGAATCTGAACCTCATTGACCTCACCTTCCTTAAGTGTTCCATCGAGATAATCGTAAACAGACGCCACCTCGCTGCAATGCTCAAGCAAAGCACAGGGCGATAGTGACATGGGCGGTAAAGGCGTGGCCGTAGCGGTGGCGGTTGCGGTGGGTGTGTTGGTATTGGTCGGTGTTGAGGATTTGAAGATCTCTTTCACTCCCTGCGGAATTACCGAGCAGCTTAATACAAAAACCAGGGTGACAACAAGTATGAGGCAAAGTGCGATCTTTGATGAATGCATCATTGTTCCTCGCAAAAGTGGATTGATTATTCTTCAAAATCATAGGGATTGAACCCATTGACCGCCATGACAAACCAGGCTGTAGGGGCGATATGTGGATTTTCTCCGTAAGTCCAGGGGTCACCGGTAAAAAGATCGAATCCGGTCGAGAGATGGCTGACGGTCGCCGCCGGAAAGGCTCCGCTATCTAATTGCACGCTTGCCAATGCTTCCAGAGCCGACCAGGCATCCTGGTTCTTTCCGGATTCACGCAAGGCCAGCGCCGTGAAAGAGGTGCCCTCAGGCCACCAGCCCCCGTTTACGTTGGCAGCGTGGAAGGGGTATCCGCCCGCCTCTGTTCGCATCATTAATGCTGTTTCCAAGGCTTCTGAAAAAGGTTCAAATTGTTCGCTCCCCAAAGAAAGCAGCGTCCATACTTGGGCGTCTAATACCACGTTTTCCCTGCTGGGAGTCACACCATCATCCCCTGTGCCGGTGTAGAAATATCCCTCGTTGCTGTCATACATGGATTGGATAAATTTCAGAGCGCTTTCGGCCGCCTTTTTATAGCGGTCCTGAGAAGTAATCAGATAAAGTTCCTTGAAGACTGCATAGGCATCGATGTTATGTTCGGTTGATTTATAGGTATAAGCGTAATAATTGTTTCCATCGCCTTCCGGCCAGCCGTCATAACCGGCCGTAAACCCGGGAGTTTCATCACTGCAATTCTCCAGCACCCAATCCATGATGGTCGTAGCGGTGGTGAGATATTGATCCCCGCCGTAACGTTTGAAATATTGCAGCAAAGCCATGGCCACATAAGAGGTGTTGCCTACGTTCGTTCCAACCTGATACTGGTCTTCATAATATTCCTTGGTTTCAAGATCGTACCAGCCCGGCAGTCTCGCTCCGCTCTGCCAACCAGGAAATGGGGTGATCTCTCCATACGCATAGGCGTTCCTGACCCTGTCTGGTTGATAACGGTCATTTACTACGACATAGACAAAGGCGTCGAGGATCCTTTCAGCCTCCACTTGTTGACCCTCCGAGATGAAGGCCAAGGCAGCCAGGGCATTATCGTAGCTGAAAGCGGCATTTTGAATATAGAGATCATCCGGATTTACTGCCGGGTTGGTCTCATAGGACCTCAACAACCGGAGAGTGTTTTGATGTTGCGTGAACTCCCCCTCGAAGCGGATGTCGTCCAGATAGAACACGGATTCAGTATTACCGCTATGTGGGCCACTCAAAACAAACCCGAATCCACAGCCGATGAAAGAAAGATCCTTGTCGACGAGATCGATGGTATAGGTCTGCCAATCGGGTGTCAGGGTAATGAAGTCCAGCGTGATCTTATGACTGCTGTCTGGGTAGTCAGCCATCCTTGCGTTGGTCTCGCCGTTGTACCCTAACCCGGCGGTAAAGAACTCGACCACTTCGCCACCCTTTGCACCCCTAGCTTCAAAAACCAATGCGGTCGCGCCCGTCAGGTCCTCTCCTGCCCCGGGAATCTCTCCAAAAGACAATTGAGGTACGGTCTCACCTTCCGGTAAAAAGCCATTCAAAAACAGCCATCCCCCCCAGGAATTACCCTTCGTTTTGACCTTTACCTCTATCGCGCTGCTACCCGAATAGGGATCCTCCTGCCAGTTTTCATTCATGTCATAGACATATTCCGAGTTGCCGTCATCGATCTTTGCCCGCTGTGTAAAGTGATTTTCAGCAACGGAAAAATCTTTATAAATGTATATGGATGGTTCCCCTTGAAGGCCTTTTTTCAAGTAATCCATGGCAGCATTTTTTGCGGTTTCATAAACAGAATAATTGACCTCAGGTTCCGGTGAAGGTTCTGGTGTAAGCGCATCAGGCGTGACGATTGTTCCTTCTGTTATGGTGCTCGTCTCATCCACTGGTGAAACGCGAACACAAGCCGTGATCAGACCCAAACATAGGAAAAAGGTGACCCATTTTTTATACATAACCATTCCTTTTTTATTATGTGCTGCACCTGTCTGGCGGAGTTAGTTCTATGAAAATCGGATTAATGTTTTCACTGGGGCAGGATTGTAATTAGCATTAATCTTACAAGGATTAAGTAATTATAATTAGATGCAATCAATGAATGGTGTGCAGACTGCACACAAAATATTTTTTAAACCCAATTTTCTTAATCTGACAGTTCTTTAACAGCATTCGATTAATAATTAACTCTGTATATACTTCATATTATTCTAAAAAGGGATTTATACATGGATAATATCTGGAACCCACCTGAACCACGCAAAGGATGGCTCGGCGAATGGGATAAATTTGTTGGTCCAGGTCAAACACGCGCCGAGCTTTGGCTAATTATTCTTCCATCTATATTGGCCGGTCTGATATTGCCTGTATACGCCATTCTGGCCGATCTTGGCTGGAGCATTCTTCAACTTGCCGTGGCAGGTTTGCTGGCCTGTGATCTTACAGGTGGTGTGATCACAAACGCCACCGCAACCGCCAAACGATGGTATCACCGCCCTTCGCAAAAATGGCAGAAGCATCTGGGATTTATCTCCGCGCACGCCTTCCATATCGCGCTGGTCGCCTGGCTATTCCGCGGCATGGATTGGGTGTACTTCGCTGTTTTCTACACATTCCTGCTGGGAGCCTGCCTGATCCTCGTGAAGGTCAAGCTCTATATACAGCGACCCGTAGCAATGCTGCTGCTGGTGATCGCGATGGCTGCCGACTTCTATGTTTTTCCACAAATTACCGGTATGGAATGGTTCATCCCGGTTCTCTTTCTCAAGCTGCTGGTCAGCCACCTCTTAAAGGAAATACCTTTTCCAAATACCTCAAATGAATAAAGGATTTTTCTCTGCTCCCTTTTTTTAATGAGGGATAATTAGAACAATGCTTCAAATGGAATTTTGAACCCCACTGGACACGGTGGGGTTCTTTTTCAATAAGTCCTTCAAGGAGAAGAAGGAGCTTGGAACCAATTCGAGTGTACATATGAAGAACGCTGTAGAAGGTTCACATTGTAGATTCTTCCGGTGAAAACCGGAACACATTCCAACTTAAAGACGGCAGGCGAAAAGAAGTTCTGCCGCCATCCAATTCCTCGGACTTCACAACTACAGGAACAACTGTGTTTGGATTTTCTTCAGTGTTCATCGCTTTGACATCTTCGTGATGCAGAAGGATGTGTTCGTCAAGTTTCATCTTTTCAAACGCACGCAGATCACAATCAAGCACGATATCTGCATCCATGCTGCGGTTGATGGCAAAAATGG
>CAZNAF010000008.1:0-10315 GCA_964570925.1 uncultured Anaerolinea sp. | reverse complement strand
CGAAGAAGTGTGATCAAGAGACTTCCCACCAGCAAGGCGTCTTCGAAGTTATAGACGTCCTCCAACAGATGGAGCGAGCGCCCCCATTTTTCTTTTTTCCATTCCTGTTTATCTTGGTCGTTCGAGTGGTACCAAACATTCCACTCATCAAAAGAGAGGTTCAACTTCTTCTTGCTATGTTTCCTGCCGCCCACCGCGTCACAAAGCGCAACAACCGTCTTGATGAAAGCGTCCATGTCGATGCTTTTGGCCAGGAAGTTCGCCGTGTCATTTTCATGATTGGTATAGTAACGATGGAGGGATACATAATCCACGTTCTCGTAACACTGTTCCAACATTTCCAGTTCCCAGGCGCCAAAAGTGGGCATGTCGTATGCTGATGATCCGCAGGCCACCACCTCTATGGAGGGGTCCACCCACTTCATCACCTTGGCGGCTTCGTTGGCGCTTCTGCCGTATTCATAGGCGGTCTTCTGTCCGATCTGCCAGGGGCCGTCCATCTCATTGCCGAGGCACCAAAGTTTGATATTCAACGGCTCAGGCGCACCGTTCTGCCTGCGCAGGTCACTCCACTTGCTTCCGGATTTGTGGTTGGCGTATTCGACAACATTGCGAGCCGAATCTATCCCCTGTGTTCCCAAATTGATGGCATACATCATCTGACTGCCCGCTTGTTCGCACCATTGCGAAAACTCATGAAGACCGAATTCGTTGGATTCGGTGGTGAACCAGGCCAGGTCAAGCCGTTTTGGTCGCTGAGCTCTCGGTCCGATCGAGTCTTCCCAATTGAAGCCGGAGACAAAATTCCCCCCCGGATAGCGGATCACGGGAACATTCAGCCTCTTGACCATTTCCAAAACGTCCAGCCTGAACCCGTTTACATCGGATTTGGGATTTCCGGGGTCATAAATGCCCTCGTACACAGCTCGTCCGAGGTGCTCTATGAAGGAACCGAACAGACGTTCATCTACCCTGGAGACCACATAGTCCTTATCCAGGATCAGGGTTGCAATTTTGGTTTCTTTATCTAGTTTTTTCTTTGAATTTTCAGCCATTTTTCGCTATCCCTTTACGCTTCTGCTAGACATTCCCTCGATAATATATTTTTGCGTACCAAAGAATAATATCATTATTGGAATAATTGAAAGGACAGACCCCGAAATCAAAAGGAGGAAATTGTTATCATAAGGCCCCATAAAACTATTTCCGATAGCTAATGTATGTCCTACAATAATCCAATATGAAAAGTCGGCCGAACGATCATCCGTTGGAACGATTGCTAGTTAATCTTCTTTGCTGTATTAATCCCCTGAACGAAACAAACCATTAGTTACGACCTATTACTCAGTTACGTATTAACCAGATCACAACAGTACCATTTCTCCGGAGGCTTCATCAGAAAATTCAATGAACGCATCCCCTTTGATTAGATTGACTGTCAATCGCGTCTTGAATTCATCCTTTTCCCAGAACATTTTTACGTGGTCGTGATCACAATCCTCAACCTGAAAGGCGCCCTGAAAAGCCGGATAATTGTTGCGAAATTCGATCAATCGCATGATTCTTTTCACCAGTGGTCGTTGGATTTCTCGCTCGATCTCTTCCATAGTATAGGAGTGCCGATTGATCTCTCGTCCTTCTCCTGACTTTTTAACTGCGTCTAGATCATTCCGTCCGGCCAGCAGCCCCACATAATAAACTTGCGGAACTCCCGGCGTGAAAAGTTGAATGGCTCGCGCCGCAAAATATGCTTCATCGTCTTCATTGAGCATTGAATAATATGTACCGCGGATTTGATGAACGTCGAAACCGTCGGCGTCTTGATGCGCTGGAGAAAGGATCCTGCTCATGTTTGCCCCTCGCTCCGTGCAAATTTTCACCACCTTGCGCACGGTCTCTTTGTCATAGATACCGTCCAGATCTGGTTTAACCGGAATGCCATCATGGCAATCCAGCATGGTTACTTGCTGGCCGGGTCTTTCCCGTAGATATTGTTTCAACTTGCAGCTTTCTTTAATAAGCAGAGCTTCCAAGATCAGGTAAGGTAGAATGAAGTCATAGATCAAAAAGCCGTGCTCAGATAACTCACGCTGAATTTCCCGGGTTGCGTGTACTTCTGGCAGCAATTGAATCCCCTTATCCTCAGCGATCGCTTTAATTTCATCAAGGAACTCGTAAATCTCGGGTTTAAGAAAGAAGCAGGAAGTGCCAGGCTTTTTGGTCACATAGCCAACCGCGTCCAGGCGGATATTCTTAATACCGTTTCCCGCAAAAAACTCGAAAACCTGACGATAAAAAGCGCGCGTCTTTTTTGAATGGATATCAATATCAATTTGGTTGGAGGGATCGCCTTTCCCAAAAGTGGTCCATAAAGTACGTTTTTCTTTGTCAGGCCCAACATCGAAAACCGAAAATGGAGTGGGACGGCGCAGGAATATTTTTTCAAGATCCAACTTTGGCGGGTTTCCATCCGGCCAATACTTGCTTACCTCAATAAACATATCTGCGAATTCTGAAGTAGACCCTTTGGCGAGATAGTCTTGGAAAAAGGCAGAAGAAGAAGAAACATGATTGACCATCAGATCCAGCATCAGATCATAGCGATCGCCCAATTTTTGAATGTCCTTCCAGCTGCCAAAGGTCGGTTCGATCTGAAAATATGACACGGGGGAAAATCCCCGATCGCCTGTTGAGGGAAAGGGAGGCAAAATGTGAATTCCACCGTCAAACAATCCGGGGAAATGCCTATCCAGGATGGTATATAGTTTTTTCAGGTCTCCCCCCAGTGCATCCGGGTAGGTGATCAATTGCACTTTATTGTTCCTGATCATTGGTTTCTTCCTTTTTTATCAAGGACCTGATTCTCGGCAGTCACAACTAAGTCAGCCAGGTCGCGGTGAGTGGAAATTATTTCGTGTTCTCGAACCAGGATCCCTTCAATGAAGGGGTCACCGGCCTCATTCCCGCGTTTCCTGGCCAGACGATTCTCCAAAGTCTGCTGCCAGGTCTTCTCGATAAAGACGCGTGTGTCAACATTCCGCAGCAAAGAAACATACGTCCCTTCCGCAATCACAACTTTGACGCCATCAAGTGGGAGGACTTCTTCTCCGATTGAATTCGTATAATAATCCACAAGCGGCTTTTTGATCTCAGCGAGCCCCATTCTCGCATCGCGTAAATTTTCATCCATGAAATCCAGGCGCACTTCTTTATCCGGCCCAAGCCAGTCGCGATCATCACGACGTTTCAGATCATTACTACGGGGAGGCAGGCGAAAATAATCGTCCTGACTAAGGACCATGGCATCCACCTTTATTGCTGCGAGTTCCTGAATCAGTGCCTGGGCAAGGACGGTTTTGCCGCTACCTGATTCTCCAGCGATACTTATCGTGTATACGCGATCGAGCAAATCAATTCTGGGCAAAACACGGTCCATGATCTGTCGGGCGATTGACAAGACCACATCAGTAACAATGATCTCATCACCTATCATTACAATTTTTCCCTGTTCGACTTTTCTCGAAAGAATGAAATATTTTTTTGACCAATAAATTCACCTTTTTTTCTGGATTCCTCGCGGATTTTTGAAAATAAAAATGATCATATTTTTAACTCTGTGTGATTCATCTATTATAAATTTTTTTCTCAAGAAGACCACGTGTGATTCAACAATTCAGTCCTAATGGGTGGAAATGATTTTTTTATTCCAGAAGAACATTAAGAATTTATGCCAGTCTGAATGTGAACAACATGGATTAAAAAAATCGACGTTCCAAAAGACGTCGATTTTCCTATACTTTTGAACCCAATTTCTACTCAATTCTCTCGAGCACCGACAGAACCTGGATCATGGTCCTGACACTTGCCGTAGTCCCGTCAGAAGAGCCAAAGCTTGAAAAATAAACAAGGTCAATAGTCTGAATGAATTTTTTTGAACTATATGCATCAATGATATGGATTATAATGACACCAGCCATTATTCAAAATCTTCATAAACAAAAAATCACTTTAATCATGGAGGAGGATTTATTATGTGGCAAAAACTCAATCCCCCGGAGCTAATTCGAAAATTATTCGAAGCAGCCCCAAAAGTGATCGTTGCCCGTAATTTAAAAGACTTACAGGATCTGGCCTGTGGAACTGCCGATAATGATTATTTTGAAGTCGCTTATGATGTTCCCGGAAAAGGAAGGGTCGTTGAGGCGACCGTCGCGCGAGTCCGCAATGGGATCGCAGCTAATTACACAGACCCGTATATGCGACGACGCGATCCGGATTCACTGGTTGTCGGCGATGACCAAGAAACCGATAAACCCACATTTAAAAACTTGTATGGAAAAGATTTTAACCCGGTACGAACGGAAGCATTGGAATGGCTAAAAAATCAGGAGTTGGCCGTGTTTGCTTTCATTGCCGGAAAACCTGGCATGGGATTTGACGCCCTGGCAATTGTCCCCAGCAACGCCGGGTTCTTCGCGTTAGGGCTGGCCATGCTTCAAGGCATGATCCCCCTGGATGAAGTGCCGAAAAATTTTGAACCAAAGGCCGTCTTGTTTTGCCTGCCCCCCTTCAGGCATACTCATTTCGAAGGTAAACAGATCGTTGTACACAACCGGACGAAGACCTTATACGAGATTTTTTCTTTTAACCTATACCCCGGACCGAGCGCAAAAAAGGGCATCTACGGCATCGTCATCGACATCGGTGCACGAGAGGGATGGATCGCTCCCCATTGTTCCGCAGTGCAACTGATCACCCCTTACGACAATTCGACCATCATCATGCATGAGGGCGCCAGCGGTGGTGGAAAAAGCGAAATGCTCGAGCAGGTTCACCGTGAACAAGACGGCCGCCTGAGACTGGGCGAAAACATCGTTACAGGCGAAATGCGCTACCTTCAAATCCCAAGGACCTGTGATATTCAACCCATCTGCGATGACATGGCGATCTGCCACCCATCCATTCAAAAAAATCATGGCCGCATCCGTTTGACTGACGCCGAAGACTCCTGGTTTTTACGTGTCAATCACATTCAAAGTTATGGAACTGATCCGACCCTTGAACGCATCACAGCTCAACCTTCGCAGCCACTCTTGTTCTTCAACATTGATGCCGTACCCAATAGCCGGGCATTGATCTGGGAGCATATCCAAGATTCACCCGGCAAACCATGCCCGAATCCTCGCGTCATTGTGCCGCGTAAAGAATTTGGCAACGTTCTTGAAGGTGCGGCAACCATCGACGTGCGCTCGTTTGGCGTTCGCCAGCCACCCTGCACACGAGAAAATCCGACCTATGGAATTATTGGTTTATTCCATGTTTTACCCCCAGCCCTTGCATGGTTATGGCGGCTTGTATCCCCAAGAGGGTACGATAACCCCAGCATTGTTGACAGCGACGGCATGACCAGTGAAGGGGTTGGATCTTACTGGCCGTTTGCGTCAGGGAAACGAATTCGCCAGGCAAATCTGCTGCTCGATCAATTCACCAACTACCTGGATATGCGCTACATCCTCATCCCCAATCAATACATCGGCGCCTGGAAAGTTGGTTTTATGCCTCAGTGGGTCGCGCGTGAATACCTGGCCCGGCGCGGAAATTCCAAGTTCCGTCCTGAACAAATCCACCCCGCGCGCTGTTCGCTTTTGGGATACGCATCCTATTCGATCCACGTTGAAGGCCAGCAAATAGCCCGTTGGTTCTTGCAGGTGGATACACAGCCTGAGGTTGGCGTCGAAGCTTACGATCAGGGCGCCAAAATGCTTTACGATTTCTTCTGCAAAGAGATCGCTGACTTCAACACCTCGGATATGGTTCCCCTGGGCCGCAAGATCCTTCAATGCTGTCTGGATCAAGGAAGCCTGGCTGACTATGAACAATTGATCGTATCCAATTAGATCCATTGAAATTGATGGAAAGAAACAGGATCACTGTTTTATAATCGCAGGCAAGTATTCCTGACATCAAGCCTGGCGCATCCAGGCTGACAGGTTTTTTTGAGAACAAGAAAAATATTTCAGGCATCCCAACATTCTTATATTAAGATGGGTGCCTGTTTCATTTAAATAAGTACTGGCGAAAGTAACTTCCGCCAGTTTAGGGATTGATGGGCAAGCTTGAAAAGATCGCATGATCAGAACTGTACTTCTCTCCTCAAACAATTGCTTTTCCTGCCAAATCAGCGGCTGATCAATGCTTGCCCTGCAAATGTCAAATAACTATTCCAATTTATTTATCTATTGATTATGCCCAGAACATTTCTCCGGGTGATTCAACGGTAACAACTTCATTAAGAGCTGCCAGACCTTTCTTAACTCCTTCATCAAAAGACATCATTCCGTCTTCATGTTCCAAAGAGATTACGTGGTCATACCCGACCATCCGTAAAGTTGAAACAATGTCTTTCCAGACTTTAAGGTCGTGCCCGTATCCAATCGTTCTAAAAGTCCACGAGCGGTTTGGAATCTCGGTGTAGTTTTTGTGGTCATTACAGCCGTTCACGGCAACATTATAGGGGTCTACATAACAATCCTTGCCGTGTACGTGAACGATCGCATCGCTTAATTTTCGGATCGCTGCAATTGGATCCACACCGTTCCAAAAGAGGTGACTCGGGTCGAAATTGCACCCCAAAGCGGGACCGCAGACTTCACGCATTCGCAGCATAGTATCTACATTGTAAAGAAGCATACCTGGATGCATTTCGATACCGATCTTCACGTGATGATCAGCGGCAAATTTTGAAAGATCACGCCAATATGGAATGGCGACTTTATTCCATTGGTAATCCAGGATCTCGAGAAAGTGAGGCGGCCACGGACAGGTCACCCAGTTGGGCATCTTGTCTGCCGGTGATCCTGCAGGCAAGCCAGACATGCCGTTTACGACCGGCACACCCAGCATTTCTGCCAGGAGAATTGATTTACGTAAAAGCTCATCAGAATCCCTGGCAACTTTTTCGTCAGGCCCGATGGGATCCCAATGGGCGCTGAAAGCACTTATGATCATCCCGCGTGATTCCACGGCACGCAGATACGCTTTTCTTTTTTCAGGACCCTCGAGCAGGGCATCGAGTTCACAATGATGCGCTCCCGGCAAACCGCCAGTTCCAATCTCAACTGCCGTGGCTCCGTAGGAAAGGATCTTATCCAATGCAGCTTCAAATGGAAGCTGTTGAAAAATTACTGAAAATACTCCTACTCGCATTTTTCCTCCTTTTTCTGAAAATGATCACTTAACCGATTTTGACCCATCTTCTTTCAAGAGCTGATTTTTGGATCGCGTCGCAAAGCAGCATCTCGTGATGTCCGTCTTCGAAGGTCGCGAATGTTCCAGTTTCGGGCATCTTGCCCGATGCGATGGCGGCATAGAATTGTCTGAAAACCTGCAGAAATGTATCTGGGTATCCTTCCGCGTGACCCCCAGGAAAACCCGTCAATCCGCGAACTTCTGTGTGGAACAAGGATGGGTCTTTTACAAGGATCTGATTTTCATGGTCGCGATAACCGATCCAGAGTTCGTTCGGATTTTCCTGTTCCCAATGAACAGTGGATTTTGAACCGCTGATCTCGAACCAAAAGAAATTCTTGCGCCCGGCCGAGACTTGAGAGAGGGTTACATTCCCCAGGGCTCCATTTTCAAAACGGAAGAGGATCAAAGCAATATCTTCGGTCGCGATCGGCATTTCGTTTGTCGACAGGTTTTCAGTAACTTTACCGGCATAGGTTTCAATTTCACCAGAGGGTTTTAATCTTGATTTGTGAACTGTTGAAAAATCAGCCAATACTTCAGTAACCTTTAAACCTGTTAGCCAGGTGACCATATCGAGCCAATGAGTACCAATATCTGCCACGACACGCAGGTCTCCACCTTGTTCGGGCTCCAACCGCCAATTCCAATCAGTTTTTAGAAACAACCAGTCTTGCAGATAACCGCCATGGATCAAATGAGGAATTCCCAATTCGCCTGAAGTGATGCGTGCCTTTGTTTCCTGACAGATCGGGTAAAACCTTAAATTGTAATTTACTGCGGCAAACAACCCCTTCGTTTTTGCCAGTTCAGCCAGCTCTCCAGATTCCTTTGAGTTCATTGCCAGGGGTTTTTCACACAGCACGTGTTTGCCATGTTCGAGAGCCTTTTTGGCTTGAGCATAATGAAGATTGTTTGGAGTGCAAAGGTGAAGTGCCACTACATTGGGGTCAGTGACGGCCTCTTCAAAATTTTGGTACCAATGCGGAATACCCAATTCTTCCGCAGCTTTTTGGGCCTCTTCCGGAGTAATCCCCGCTACACCATATACTTCTACCCCCAGACGTCGTAATGTTTGAATGTGTGTCCGCCCCATGAAACCAAGTCCGATCACTGCAACTTTAGGGTACTTCATTGCTCCTCCTATAAGGGGATATTGTTATACAAAAAAATAATACCAGTGTAGAGGGTCGAAACCCGGCTTTCAAATATGCCTGTTATTCGATCGCCGGGTTTCAAAGGAGAAAAAAATGATCAAAGAAGTTTACTTAAGTAGTCGTAACTTCTTATAGCATCCGGGACCGTGCCACATTCAACACTGAAAACAATGTCGTTGGGGCTCTTTTTCGCAATTTCGATCACACGCTTCCAATCCACAACACCATCACCGCAAGCACAACCGACCGGAGTGCCGGTTACTTTGCCGCGTTCTTCACCGCTCTGCTGCATGCTGATATCTTTCGCGTGCAAATGCACAAGACGGTCGGTGACGTGTTCCAACCATTGATAGGTGTCATCCGTGCCGGCCAGGAAACTGTTGCCCGTATCATAATTAATGGCAATCGCGGGTGATTTTACCAATTCATAGATGCTGTCAAGTCCCTTTAGAGACTTGCTGTATTGTTGATGCGGTTCAAGACCGATCTTAATGCCATAACGCTCCGCAACCAAAGAGGCTTCTTTGAGCGTGTAGGTCATCAAGGTGTAGTCCATTTCTTTGGTCGTCCACTCAGGTTTTGGACCTTCATCAGTATTAACCACCGGAGCACCTGCATCCGACGCCCAGCGGATGGCTTGTTTTAGATATTCGACACTGATCTCGGGCTTGCACAAGGGCGTATGGGCTGATAGCCCTGACAACTTGATCTTGTGCTTATCGCAAAGATCCTTGACCCACCGCGGATCATCATACATGGAAACGCTGTGAAAATAACGCGCCTCGCTTAATAATTCTCTTCCAAGGTGAACCATTGGTTCAATATACTCATAGCCGATTTCAGCTGCTTTTTCAACGCCCCACGCAAACGACTTGTCGTGATGGCGGACAAACTCCATGTTAACACCCAGCAAGATCTTTCCCATACAGTCCTCCTTAAAACTGGTTATTTGGCGGCCATTTTCTTGTTGGCTTCAGTCACCAAACCGCGAACAAAAGCAAGACTTTTTTCGATCATCGGTCCACCATCACCTTCACACTCCAGGCTGATGACGCCGTCATACTTAATATCTGCGAGAATATCGATACATTTCTTAATGTTTTCGACATTCACCCCATCTCCGATGGCGCACTGGCTTACGGCAATGCCGGTTAGTTCACCTCGCAACGAGGCTGCCAATGATTCACTCACATCTTTGACATGAACATGGCTGACTTTGTGTTTAAATTTATTTAAAAAGGAAACGGGATCCTGACCTGCGATAAAAGTGTTACCTGTATCCATATTCATGCGCAATAAAGGACTGTCCACAAATGCCAGCATTTTTTCCATGAACTCGGGCTTCGTGGTGTAGAAACCATGGGGTTCGATATCGATGATCGTGTTATATTTTTCTGCCACTTCCATGATCTGACCATAAGAACGTTTCATGATCTCCATGGCTGTATCATGTGAGACACCCTTGGGGGCAAAGCGGTCATCAGTTGTGTCCACGTGGTGGCAACCTGCCAGATGAGCCCAACGGATCGTCCTGAGCGTATACTCGACTCCTAATGACGCTCCTTCAGGCCTGGACATAGGAAATGCAGCATCAATTTGTGAAAATTGCACGCCGTAACTGGCGGCTTTCTCCTGCCACATTTTTGGATCTTCCCAACTGGCAACATGGGGTTGATAACCCAACCCATGGATCCAGCTTACGCCGTCAACCATCCCGCACTCGATCCAATGAACGTCATTCTTTTGCGCCCACTGAAGTGCTTGTTCAAAACCCCAGTAACTACTATTAAAAGCATCAGTATGAAAACCGATCTCGATCATAGATATCGAACTCCTTTCATGGACGTTTGAGAAATGAGCCCGCCCGATTTTCGAGCGGGCTCATTATTACTGGTTTTACTAGCCTTGAA
>CAZNAF010000007.1:42489-59309 GCA_964570925.1 uncultured Anaerolinea sp. | reverse complement strand
TATAAAACACAAACCCGGTCACACTGGCTGTAAAAGGTACGCGGGGATTCCAGGAATACTTCTGCCGTTTCCATCCCCACCAGTAAAAAGTTCCCGCCACGAAAAACACCAACAGAGAAGAAAAGAACCAATCCCCCACGCTCAGAAAGCCTTGTTCATGGATTCCCGGCACGACATTTTCAACAGGCTCAATGGGTTCGCTGGCGATCTGTGTGGCTGATAGCCCCGTCGGCGCAAAAGTGGGTTCGATGGACGTGATCAGACCGCCGCTGTTGGTAATATCCAGACTCAGGATTTGCGATGTAAGCGCCGGATCGGCGGTCACACGCAAGGTGTATTGGCCTGAGGTTTGCAGGCGATACATGGTTTTCGCAATACCGTCCACGGTTTGTGTTTCGATCTGTTCCGAGGAGCCAACGGTAGTCGGCGTACTCATGATGAAACGAACCACCGTGCCATCCGGAACCTTGTTGCCATTGTGATCCAAAATGATGCCTGTTGTTAACGGGATCGAATCACCTTCTTTAAAAATTAATGCTTCACCAGCTTCGATCTCACCATTCTCTCCTGCGTCTGCACTCAGCGCCTCTTCATCCACCATCAAGGGAATGATCTGACCTGGATCTGGTGTGGTCATGGTGATCAGGTCATACCCTACACTGGTCACAGAAACAGGCAAGACCCCCGCGGGCGTGATCTCCTGGAAGAGGATCCTTGCCGCCACATCCACAAAAACCGGAATTTTACTGTAAACCGCGTAATAGGCGGTGAACTTGGAAATATCGGTGGCATCGAGGTAATAAGGAGCGTTAAACGCAAAGCCGATGATCTTTTTATTACGCGAAAGATCAGGCTTTTCGGAAAACAGGCGGCGGAACAGGATGGCGTCTTCGGAACTACGGTGGAAATCGGTAAACGAGATGACGATCCAGTTCGCATTCGCCAGATCACTGTTCATGAATTCTGGGGGAGCGTTGTTATCAAGCAATTGGTTGAGATTCTCAAAGGTGTATGCCGATAGGCGGTAATTCTGAATTTGCTCACCCGCCCCGGGGCCATACAGTCTTTCCACGGCTTTACGTAGGTTTTCCGCGAGGTAAATGTTCTGTTCCGGACAGGTGCTGCATTGCATCTGAGTGACCACATCAGAAATAAATACAATGCGCTCGTTGCTTTGCGGCGGTTCGGCAAGAACGCTGTCAATATCGCTTAATTCCGGACTTACGAGGGTCACAGACTGCCTGGCTATTTCGAAAATCTGTTGGTCTGACTTTCCCAATGCGTCGGGATTTAGCGTCGGTGATACGATCAGTGAGTAAGAAAAGGTTGGATAAAGTTTATATTTCAGGGTTAAGACCCTTAAGACGGCTTCATCCACGCGCTGCATGAAGGCGGAGTCTTCATTGTATTTTTGCACGAAATATTCGTGGGTTCTGACAATGGTGGCATAAGTGTCGTTGTCACCGGTCGCCACGATGTTCCCGGTATATAAGAGGTCATTCCCCGCCAATAATGCGTTCCTGATCACTTGCCTGGCATCGAAACCCGTATTGGATGGGTCAAAGAATTTTCTTACCGCAGCGCTGCCCAGGTCGTCACTGACCAAAACGCCTCCGTTTTCCTGCCAATTACTGAACTCGGTCAGTCCCATGAGTTGATTGAGCGCGGTCGCGTCAAAAGACACCGGACGGGTTGTGGCACGGATGTTCCCTTGAAATCCCTGATAGCGAATATGAGAGAGCAGCAAACCCTCCGCGATTTCCTGGGGGTCATTCGCCTGATCCGTGACTGCGAAAAATGGCGCCAGTTCGATCTGTTTTAATTGCTCCAGTGATTTTCTGACCGTGGCCACCTCATCCTCCGGCTGCCGGTCAGACTCCCCCCTGCCGGGAAAGTGCTTGGCAATCACAGCGATCTTGTTGTTGCTCCCGCTATGAACCCCCTTGATGTAGGCTTGTCCCATTTCAGCCACCCAATATGGGTCTCCACCAAAGGAACGTACCCCCAGGTCTTCTCCCACGTCCGTGTTGACCACATCCAGTACATCCAAAGAGGGTCCAAAAAGCAAATTGATCCCCAACGCTTTCAACTCGGCACCCAGGATGGAGCCAACTGTCTCTGCGTTCTGTGGCTCCCAGGTTGCCCCGATGGCCATTTCATTGGGTAAGACGGTTAATCCGTTGAGGATCTGATCGTAAGGCGCAAGATCGCCTTCCTGGGTCATCCCTACGAACAAGGGAATATAATGATCCTCCTGTGGACTGCCAGTGCTGTTCTGACTTGTGCCAGAATAGGCATACTCCCAGTTTAATTGCTGAAGAGACGTGACCGTATCATAGACTGCTGAAACGGTCTCTTCCTCACTCATGAAATTGTCATTGTCTGCACGCAAGACCACGCCGCCCACGTGTTGTTCAGTGATCAACTTATAGATGTTCGAATCCTCATCGGTTTGTGTACCCTGAAAGGTGACCAGAAATAACTGACCCACCTTCTCTTCCGGCGTCATGGTTGCAAGAAGGTCTCGGGCTTTCTGCATGGCGACCGAATTTTGATTGGCATTGGCTGCCTGCGCGGAAACGGTCGTCGCCATGGAGGCGATGACAAATGCGATGATCAAAAAAATCCGTGCCGCTTTACGCATCAAGAAGCCCTGCCCGTTCAAAATTTTCAAATCCTGTCAAGAGTACACACATGCATGGCCGCTTATTTAGCCAACAACCTTATCGCTTTTTGAGGATCATCGGTAAAAATGCCGTCCACTTTTAGCTCAAGCATCCTGCGCAAGTCCCTTTCCTGATTGACCGTCCATACGTGCACACGCCTCCCTTTCGAATGCTCGGTGCGAACATACCTCGCAGACACATCGGTCAGATAGGGATGAATGATCTCCGGGGAAACAGGTCGCATGAAATCGGAGCGCGTGATCATGCCTGGAAGACCCGGCAAACTTAATTGCGCCACCGCGGCTTCGGGCAATAAAGCCCTGACTTTGATCAGGTTTTTGGGTAAAAAGGATGAAAACAACACTCTGTGCTGCATGTTCTGTTCCTTCACCAGCTGCACCACGCGTGGGATCAGGTCGTCTTGTGGTGATTTATAATTCGTCAGCTCCACGTTGACCAGCAGTTTGTTGCCCACGTGTTCAAACACTTCTTCCAGGGTGGGGATTTTCTCTCCCGAAAAATTCGCCTCGAATTTACTTCCCGCGTCCAAAGTTTTCAGTTCCTTCAGGGTGAATTCGTTGACCTTTCCTTTTCCATTGGTTGTGCGCTCCAGTGTAGGGTCATGGATCACCATCACTACTCCGTCCCTGGATAGCTTGGCATCCAATTCGACGGCATCGGCCCCATGCGCAACCGCCAGTTCGAACGAAGCGATCGTGTTCTCAGGCGCCAGGGCGCAAGCACCGCGATGGGCAAATATTACAGGTTTTTTAAGATCCTCAAACATATCACAACTCGACAAAATAGGATGTTGCCGCCCGATCAATTAGATCCTTGGACATGTTCGGTTCACTGCCCAAATACCCTGAGATATCGATGACCTGGTCACACAGGTCCCTTGGATGGGAGGCACGTAATTTTCGACCTGGTTTGATATACCATTCCTGCAACAGATAAGCAAGACCCTCATCGGAATATTCGATTCCCTTATCAGCAGCCACCTTGCGAAAGATCTCGCGATATTCTTCATAGTTCGGATCGACGATCTCAACCTTGTGTCGTAACCGGCGCAGGAATGCCTCATCCACCAGGTCTTTGGGGGGCAGATTGGTGGAAAACATCACCAAAACATCAAACGGGACTTCGATTTTTCGGCCTGTGTGCATTGATAAATAATCGATGCGGTTTTCAAGCGGAACGATCCAGCGGTTCAACAGGTCCCGCGGTCTTACCTGTTGCCTGCCGAAATCATCGATCAGCAGGATCCCACCGTTGGCCTTCACCTGGAACGGCGCTTCGTAGTACTTGAGAGTGTCATTAAAAACAAGGTCGAGGCCGGCCAGGGTCAATTCCCCGCCCACCATGATAAAAGGACGACGGATCCTGATCCAACGCGCGTCTTTACGCGCACCTCCCCTGCCGCTCGTTGACGAGGGGTCGTCTTCGGGAGCCGGTTGATGGTTCACGGAATCGAAGAGCGTGATCACCTGACCGTCGCAATAGATCGCGTAGGGGATGAACATGGTCTGGGCAAGGATGATCCTTCCGATGGCGCGTGCGACGCTGGTCTTGCCGTTGCCTGGCGAACCATAGACGAAAATGGAGGTACCCGAATTGACCGCCGGCCCTAATTTTTGCAGGGTACTCTCACCAAAGGTCAGATCAGAAAGCAGTTTCTTTAGGTTTCCCTGATTCACCTGGATGCGTTCTCTTTTTTGGCGTCGGATCGAATCATTATATACTTCCAACGGTACCGGGGCGGGACCGGCGTATTGGCACCTTTCCAGCGCTTCTCTCGCGCGAATGATGCCGGCACCGGTGATGGCGTAAAGGTAGGCGCTCTCTCCCAATCCCATCTGTGAGGAACGTACCTCGATCAGCTTGTCGCGCTTCAGACCCTCCAGGATCTGGTCCACGGTTCCGGCAAACGGCAGGGCCAGGGCTTCGGCGATCTTTAGACCCGTTAAATACCCTTGAAAGTACAGGATTTTTAAGGTCAGATCCTGAAGCCATAAAATGCCCAGGCCTGTGTCTTCAACCTTCGCGATTGGTGGAGGTAAAAAAAGCCCGCCGGTTGGACTGGTGTTCCTGGTTGGCGGGGATGTCGGAATCGTACCCGGGATCTCATTCATGCCGTTTTCCCTTCCCAAAGATACCAAAAAAAGGTCTGGAATAAATTATAGCATGCCCGGTTCGCATGCCTTCTCTCAGTCTGAGGACTTGCGAGGTTTTAATCTGATCTGCACCATCATGGCGCCTGCCAGAGACAATACCAGCCCGAAGATACCCATCGTGCTTTGGGTTTCGCCGAGGAAGATCCAGGCAAGAATGGCGATATAAACCAGCATGGTGTTGTTCAGGATGGTTGATTCCGTGGCCAGCAGGGTTTGCTGGGTGTAATTCCAAAGAGAGAAGGTTAAAGCTGTATTCACCACCGCCAGGATGATAATGATCCAGATACTTCTTGCCGAGAGTGCCGGCAATCCTTGCCATAAGATCCCGGTCGCCAGCATGAAAATGGAACCGATGGTCATGCTGATACCGGTGATCACGAGGGGGTGAATTTTTGCCTCACGGTTCACTTTTCTGCCGATGATGGATCCGATCGAGTTCCCCAAAAGACACAAAATGGAAAACACCCAGCCGAGCCAGCTGCCTGCCGGTTGATTGGCCGGATTGAAATAAACCAGCACTCCGCCCAGGTTCAATAAGACACCCAGCCATTGCAGCCAGTTCAGTTTTTCTCCGATGGTCACCCATGAGACCAGGGCGACAAACAAAGCGCTCAAGTTCAGGATCAGACTCACCGTCACGGAAGGCAGGTAAGCCAGCCCCAAATACTGCCCCCCCTGACCGATCATGTACAAAATGACACCCAAAACGCTCAGCAAGAGCCAGTCTTTCAAGGTCAGGTTTCTCACCTGCTCGCGTATGTTCTTTTTCAACAACAACGGGAAAAATATTAACGAAGCCAGCATATAGCGCAGTCCGGCAAAGGTCAGCGCGGGAACATCCTCCAGGCCGATTTTGATGAGCACCCACGAGGTGGACCAGATAATGGTGACCAGAATTGCCAGGAGCAGCGCCTGAATGCGTGACGGTTTTTTCACTTAAAGATCACCTTATTCTTCCGCGATCCTCATGTCGCGGATGTTTACTTGCTGGGTTTCTTTCTCAAAATAGCGGTTGATCTCGATCGAATATAAGATATCAAACCTGGGGGATTTTTCCTTCCAAACCTCGTACCAGCATGCCTGGTTGAAGGCTACGGCCTGGTTGATCAAACATCCTTCCAGCGTTCCGCGCAGATGGGTGCCCTCCTTGCCCATCAACTTCATTTCTGAAAAAGTCACTCCCCGTGCGAAAAAGAGCGCTGAGGGATTGTTCATGCCGGTTGGCTGCAGCTTTTCGAGTTCTTTAAAAAATACGGGTTTGATCTCGTTCACCGGTACTTCACAATCCACCTTGATCTTTTGGCGCAAGTCCAGGCTGGCGAGCTCCCGATCAGCGATCTCATTCATGCGGGTTAAAAATTCATTCAGTCGTTCAAGTTTGATGGTGAATCCCGCCGCCATGGCGTGTCCGCCATGCCGAACCAGCAGGTCGGAGCATTCATCCAGGGCTTGGGTGATATGAAACTCGGGGATGCTGCGACAGGAAGCCCTGCATACATCCTGCTCCACAAACCCTGCGATGGAAGGCCGAAAATAGTGCTCGGTCAATTTCGCGGCCACCAGTCCCACGATCCCCGGGTAGATCTCTTCACCAGGGAGGTAGGCACCGGCTTCTTCAACAGGATCATCCGTGCCGGGGACTTTGAAAAGCGCACTGATCAGGTTTTGACCGGTTTCTTCACCGATCTTCGCTTTGGCGGCATCCTGCGCTTTTTTAGTGGCTTTTTGTCTTTCGTTATTCTGATTATCAAGCTCCTGGGCCAGCAAACCCGCCCGGGCGATCGAATCGGTCACCAACAGCTCATACGATTTAAGTGCCGAATCCATGCGCCCCGCTGCGTTTAATCGCGGACCGAGGATAAAGCCGATGTCGGTCGAAGTCACTCGCGCCACTTCCTTGCCCGCGGCGCCAGTCAGTGATTGAATGCCGATCCGCGATCCCAGGCGGATCTGGTTGATGCCCCTCCTCACGAGGGTGCGGTTCTCATCAGTCAAGGGAACAATATCGGCCACCGTCCCCAGGGCAACCAGGTCAAGCCAATCTTCCACGCAACCATCTTTCATTGGCCGGCGGATGTGAAGCGCCTGGGCGATCTTGTAGGCCAGCCCCACGCCGGCCAGGTCTTTATACGGATAAGGATCGCCCTCCCGTTTCTGGCATACAACCGCGTACGCATTGGGAAGTTCGTCTTTGGGGTGATGGTGGTCACTAATGATGAGGTCGATGCTCTTCTCTCTCGCGAAATCGGCTTCTCGTGGTGAACGGATGCCGCAATCCACGGTGAGGATCACTTTGGCTCCCGAATCGGCCAGCAAGGCGATGGAGTCGATATTCAATCCGTATCCTTCATCAAATCGATTGGGAATATAACGATGCACCCTGGCTCCGTATTTTTGCAGCACCAGAACCATCAAGGCCGTGGCAGAAACGCCGTCGACATCGTAATCACCGTAAATGACGATCCCCTCTTGAAGGTCAACGGCCTGTAAAAGCCTTTGCACTGCCTTTTCCATATCCAACAGCAGGAATGGGTCGTACAGCGGGAAATCCGCGTTCAAATAAGCCAGCGCGTCTGCAGGGTTCTCGATCCCCCGGTTAAAGAGGATCTGCCTAAAATACGGCGGATAGTCCGTTAATTTTTGATCAGCTTCCTCAGGAATCTGCGGATAGAACCACCAGTGCTTGGGTTTTGTCGTGAGCATGAAGTAGGCCTGGGTTATTCATTAATATAAAATCGTGGAACACGGTCCATCAATCCGCAAACGACCTCATAATTGATCGTCCCCCAAACCGCGGCGATCTCATCGGCCGTGATGACTTCATTCCCCTGTCTTCCGATCAGAACCACCTCGTCACCCACGCAGGCAGTGGAATCATCATCCAACCTCCACATGGTTTGATCCATGCAAATGGTTCCCGTTTGATTTACCCGTTTACCACCGATCAGCGCTACATTGCCCATCAACCTGCGAAATCCATCTGCGTAGCCAATGGATGTTGCCGCGATCTTTTCTATCTGCCTGGTGTAATACCTGTGTCCATAACTGATGCCAAACCCTGGAGGCAGCGTTTTTACAGAGGTCAGGCGGCATTTCCAACTTAATGCCGGTTCAAAATCAGTCGGCAACAAAGCGTATGGGGATGGATTCAGGCCAAAAATTGCGATCCCGGGCCTGACCGCGTCGTACCGCGCATCCGGAAAAAAGAGCGAAGCCGCGGAATTAGCAGCGTGTGTCATTTTTGCGTGCACACCGATGGATTTTAATCCAGTAAGCAGGCGGTCAAATCTTCTGATCTGAAGGTTCGTGATCGGTTTTTGTGGTTCATCCGCGCAGGCAAAATGGGTGAAGATCCCTTCAAAATCCAGGTTCTCCAGGCTGCTGATATGGCGGCCAAACTCTTCCCCTTCTTCATAATAAACACCCAGCCGCCCCATGCCGGTATCGATCTTGGCATGAACCCGAACGATCCCGCCGGCTTTGCTGGCTGCCATGTTGAACGCTGTTGCCAGGTCGTAATTATTGACCATTAAACTGATGTTGTATTTGATGGCATCCGCCACCCGTTCAGGCGTCGTATACCCCATGACCAGCAATGGAATATCAATGCCGGCGTTTCGAAGGCGGATGGCCTCTTCGACTCGCGCCACACACAACCAGGCGGCTCCCGCCTCCACCGCGGCCTTGGAGACCTCGATCAATCCGTGACCATAGGCATTGGCTTTAACCACGGGCATCACCGGACGCCTGGTGATCTTTTCGATGCGCTGGATGTTGCGCCGGATGGCTCCTAAATTGATCTCGATCCAGATGGTCTGATCAGAAAAATTCATTTGCCAAGTATAAACGACCTGCACCACTCCGGCAAGGAGTGGGAATAGGCAAGAAAAGTATCGATTACAATTAAATCTCAACAAAGGAAGCCGCCATGTCTGCTCAAACCATTACCCTCATCATCCTTTTATTAGCGATATTGCTATTAGTTTTCACACGCCTTCGCGCGGATCTCATCGCGTTGTTGGTCATGGTCGCCCTAGGCATTTCGGGGGTTGTTGAAGATGGCAGCGTGTTTACCGGGTTCAGCAGTTCTGCGGTGATGACCATTCTGGGTATCTCCATGATCTCGGTGGCTCTACAGCAAACCGGTGTGGCCAACCTGGCCGGAAAACTGATCTACAAGATCAGCGGTAAAAACGAAGTCCTGCTCATCTTGCTTGTCTCACTATTTAGCGCCGTTCTATCGCTGTTCATGAACAACATCGCCGCGGTCGGAGTACTCTTGCCTGCCGTCCTGTCGCTGGCGCGTCGCAGCCATACACCACCTAATCGATTACTTATCCCGCTGGCTTATGGTACTATTTTGGGCGGCATGGCCACCCTGCTCACCACTTCCAACATCATCGTCAGTGGGGCGCTGAAAGACGCGGGGTTTTCCGGGTTCGCCTTGCTCGATTACTTCCCTGTGGGCGCGCCTGTTGTGGTCGTTGGCATCCTTTACCTCATCTCGGTCGGTCGCAAATTGCTGCCTGCCCGTCCCTCCAACACAGTCACCGTCCCCCAGACGTTATCTGAAAAATTGAAAAAGCTTTATCAGCTTGACAGCACTCTGCTGCACCTGCGAGTGCTTGACGATTCCCCTTTGATCACCCAATCGGTATACACTTCCCCTTTGCTCAAAAATGCCAACCTGGAGATTCTTCGCATTTTTCGGGGGAGAAGGCATTCATTTTACCCCTCCCCGGATGCGACCATCGAAAAAGGCGATATCCTCATCTCACGAGAAAAGGCTGAAGGTCTGGATTTCGACCTCTTAAAACTTGAAAAGGTCACCACAGGCATTGAAAACCTGGAGATCGAAGACCATAAAACCCCCCTCGCGGAATTGATCCTCTCACCACACTCCGACCTGGTTGGCAGAACGCTTAACGAGATCAATTTTCGCGTGCGTTTCGGATTGAAAGTGCTGGGCATCTGGCGTGAAGGCAAACCGCTCCTGCGTGAGGTCTCTCGCATCAACCTGAAAGGGGGCGACGCTCTGCTCGTACAGGGAGACAGCGAATCCATCCTGCGGCTTAAGACAACCTCGGACTTGCTTCTTTTAGAAGAAGACCCCGATACAGTCCGTCGGCCGCAAAAAATCGGCTTGGCCATGCTCATCACTTTTGTCACGCTGGCCGTGGCCGCCCTGGATTTTTTACCCGTCGCGCTGGTCGTGATGAGCGGCGCGGCATTGCTGCTGCTGACAGGCTGTATGAACCTTAACGACGCCTTCCGGCGCATAGAATGGAAAGCCATCTTCCTCATCGCCGGCATGTGGCCCCTTTCCCTTGCCATCCGTGACACAGGACTGGCCGCCAACTGGATGAACGCCCTCCTTGACCTGCTCGGCAACGTTCCCCCATTGGTGGTTGCGGCCGTTTTTATGCTGGCCGCCATGCTTTTTACCCAATTTATGAGTGGACAGGTAACACCGATCATTGTCACACCCCTCGCCCTGGCAGCCGCTGCTAAATTCGGCATTGATCCGCACCCGATGGCCATGGCCGTTGCCCTGGGCTGCTCACTGGCTTTTCTCTCCCCCCTGGCTCACCCCGTCAACGCCATGGTGATGAATCCCGCCAATTATTCGATGAAGGATTTTTTCAGGGTTGGCTGGCCACTCACCCTTTTATCCATCCTCACCATCCTCGCCGGGTTGCATTTTATTTGGGGTTTATAATTCAGGGTGATGGCTGATCCTTTTTTTTCATTCCAAATTGATGCTGTTGAAAAGCATGCCCGCGCGGGAGTGTTCCACACCCCTCACGGCGACCTCTTAACCCCCGTGTTTGCCCCGGTGGGTACCCAGGCCACGGTAAAGTCGCTCACCCCGGCCCAGTTGGCTGAAACCGGCGCAAGCCTCGTCCTTTCCAACACCTATCATCTCTACCTGCGTCCCGGCGCGGACCTGGTGGCAGAGATGGGCGGCCTGCACGAGTTCATGCGCTGGCCTCACCCCATGCTCACGGACTCAGGCGGCTTCCAGGTTTTTTCACTGTCAGACACTCGCAAGGTGGATGAAGATGGGGTAACCTTCAAGAGCCACATCGACGGCTCCACCCACCGCTTCACCCCAGAAAGTTCCATCCAGGTGCAGGAAAAACTGGGCGCGGATATCATCATGGCCTTTGATGAATGCGCCGCACCCCACGACCTGGAATACAACAAACGTGCCGTCACCCGCACACATCACTGGCTTAAACGATGCGTGGACGCCAAAACCCGTACCGATCAAGCCCTATTCGGTATCGTGCAAGGCGGCGTTTTCGCGGACCTGCGCAGGCAATCGGCTGAATTCGTGGCTTCCATGAACCTGCCCGGCACAGCCATCGGCGGCCTTTCCGTGGGTGAAAGCAAAGCCGAAATGCATGCCATGCTGGACGTCCTGCATCCCCTGCTGCCGGCCGACAGGCCGCGCTACCTCATGGGTGTCGGTTCACCTGAAGACCTGGTCAATGGTGTGCTGCGCGGCGTGGATATCTTTGATTGTGTGCTTCCTACCCGCCTGGCCCGCCATCAATCCGCCTTCACTCCCACCGGGCGAATCAACCTGATGAACGCTGGTTTTGCCCGAGACCCCCGACCCATCGACGATACCTGCATATGCTACACCTGCAGGAACTTTACGCGCGCCTACCTCAGGCATCTGGTGGTGGCCAAAGAGATGCTGGCGTCCACGTTGATCTCCATACACAACATCTCCTTTCTTATCCACCTGGTGGAAAAGATCCGTGCTTCGATCCTGCAAGGCAGTGTTGAACTATTCGCGGCAGATTTCCTGCAATCTTATAAGACCAATCGCATCTAGGAGCCACCATGACCATCCTTCAATCCATTCTCCTGGGGATCATCCAGGGCCTGACCGAATTCCTGCCCATTTCCTCTTCTGCCCATCTCGTTCTCGCGCCTCACCTGTTTGGCTGGTCGATCCCTGAAGCACAAATTTTTCCCTTTGATGTGCTTGTGCAGCTGGGCACCCTGGTAGCAGTCATCCTTTATTTTTGGTCTGACCTCTTGAGCATTATTAAGGCTTTTTTCAAAGGTCTGGTGGATCGAAAACCCTTTGAAGATCCCAATGCCCGCTTGGGTTGGTACCTGATCCTGGCTTCTGTACCGGCCATGTTTTCAGGATTCCTCCTCAAGGACATGGTCGAGGCGGCCTTCCAAAGTTACAACGCCACCGCATATTTCCTGTTTGGCACCGCAGCTTTGCTCGTGCTGGCTGAGATCCTCGGTAAAAGGTCACGGAATTTGATGAGTCTGACCTGGTTTGATGCGTTTTGGATCGGACTCTTTCAGGCTGTATCCATTTTTCCCGGCGTTTCACGATCCGGCTCAACGATCGTTGGAGGCATGACCCGCAACCTCGAAAGACCCGCTGCGGCCCGTTTTTCATTTCTTATGTCGATCCCCGTTATGCTTGGAGCCGGCCTCATCAGCACCATCGACGTCCTCAAAATGCCGGACATCGCAAGTTTTATCCCGGTGATCTTGGCCGGAGTCATCGCCGCGCTCCTGGTGGGCTACCTTTCCATCCACTGGTTGTTGGGTTACCTGGCAAAACGCTCTTTTTATGCCTTTGCCATTTACTGCGTCCTGCTGGCCTCGTTGGTGCTCATTTTGGGTGCCACAGGCGCGATGCCTCAAACCACTGCGCAGCCAGTCCAGCCGACGCCGTCCGCTGAAACTCTCCAACCCGCGACCGTCGAACCTGTGGACCTTTCCATTACGGAGGATGTCGGCTCGCTGGACCCAAATCCCCTGACCATCTCGTACACTCCCTCTCTGGCCTGGCTGGAACCGGCCATGAACACCTGCGCCCAGACCATCGGAGGAATTTCCATCGTCACCCATGAGCTGCCCGTGAGCCGTCTGACAGACAGCGCCGACCACCTTAAACTACGTTGGGGAGCCCCGCGAAACCTGACCTCCTTCGCAGCAATTTTAGGTGAGGAAAGGCTGGCGTTGATCGTGAACCCGGCCAATCCGCTCTCGGCCGTCACTGGTGACCTGACAAACGGCATTGCCTCTGCCCGTATTACGACCTGGGGAGAGGCGGTGCAGGCATGCGCGGATTGTTTTACCGCGGCACCCGACGAAGCCTTTGCCTCCCAGGGGATCACCTTGAATTTCTTCCTCCCGGAGGAGGAACCCCAGCAGTTCTTCGTGGAAAACATCATGCACGGCAACCCCGTGGCCTCAGGGCCTGCCCTGCTGATCCCGGGTGGAGCGCAGATGGTTGAAAGCGTGGCTGGCGACCCCGCCGCTTTTGGCTTTGTCCCCGCTCATTTTATGAACGAAACCGTCAAAGAAGTCGGACTTTCCGGCGTGGATCCCGCAACACTGCAGTACCCGATCCTTTCGATTTCATCTTCAGAGCCGACCGGAAAAACCCGCGCCTGGCTGCTCTGCCTCCGGCAGGTGCTGACCCCCTGACTCCTGCCAGCTTGACCTGCGGTCAGGGTTTGATCTTAAAGGTCCATTTGGCCGCCCCACCCTGAGCCGGGCCTTCACGACGTATTAATTCCACCCGTGCGAACTCAAGAAATTTCCTGGAATCCAACGCGCTGCACACCATCGCGTATTTGTTGCCCAATCCCATCCCGTTATCCACATCCGAGGCAATGACCACAACCCGTCCGGTTTTTTTTGTACGCCCCGGGATGATGTATTTATTCTTTACATATTTGCGGATCGGATCTCCCATGGAGACTCTCTTTGCTGTCTCTTTAGTTTGTGGTTTGGGGAACAAATTCTTCAGAAAATCGAACATGGATAACTCCTCATCTTTCATAAATAAATAATTGCTCTGAGAAAGTATACAAGGGATTGTATAAAAGAGTGTCTTTTTTTACCTGTCTTTTCAAGATGCCCGGTATCAGGCCAAAAACGTTACATTAAATACGTTCTTGACCTTGCGAACATTTGTACTATAATAAAAAGAACGAAGTTGAAAAAATAAAAGAACAATCGAACAACATCCGCTATAATTAACTAATACGCTGAGGAGAATCCGCGATGGCAAAAAAGAATCCAGATAAGAATGTTTTTGAACCCTTTGACCGTAGCGAACCGATGAGCGACGCAAAACGCGCCGTGCTGGACAAGGCGCTCGGAGACATCGTCAAACGTTACGGAGAAGGTTCCATCATGCGCCTTGGCGAAGCCAGCCAGCTGGAGGTCGAGGTGATCCCCACCGGCTCTCTTTCCCTCGATATCGCCCTTGGCGTCGGCGGCATTCCGCGCGGGCGTATCACCGAGATCTACGGTCCCGAATCCTCGGGCAAGACCACCATCTGCCTGCACTGCGTGGCTGAAGCCCAAAAGATGGGCGGTACCGTGGCTTTCATCGACATGGAACACGCCCTTGACCCGGCCTACGCCGTCAAGCTGGGCGTGGATATTGAAGCCTTGCTCGTCTCGCAGCCGGATACCGGCGAACAGGCTCTTGAGATCTGTGAAACCCTGGTGCGCTCCGGCGCCGTGGACCTGGTGGTCATCGATTCCGTGGCCGCCCTCGTGCCGCGCGCCGAAATTGAGGGTGATATGGGTGACGCGAGCATGGGCATGCAGGCGCGGCTTATGTCGCAGGCCTTGCGCAAACTCTCCGGCGCGATCAACCAGACCAAAACCACGGTGATCTTCACCAACCAGCTGCGCCAGAAGATCGGCGTCATGTTCGGCAACCCCGAGACCACCCCGGGCGGACTGGCGCTCAAGTTCTACGCCTCCGTGCGCCTGGATACGCGCCGCATCCAATCCATCAAGGTCGGCGCGGAGATCGTCGGCAACCGCACCCGTGTGCGCGTGGTCAAGAACAAGGTCGCCGCTCCCTTCCGCACCGCTGAATTCGACATCATGTACAATGAGGGCATTTCCAAGGTGGGCGACATCATTGACCTAGCCACCGCCATGGATGTCATCACCAAACGCGGGGCCTTCTTCTCTTACAACGACATGCGCCTGGGACAAGGCCGTGAGAATGCCAAGGAATTTCTAAAACAGAATATCGAGATGTGCAACGAGATCGAAAAGACCGTGCGTGAACACTCCATGGCCGGTGAAATGCTCATGGATTTTGCCTCAACGGAAGAGGAAACGACTGAAGATATTGAGTAGCCTTTGAAACGATTGAATGGCAGTAGCATCGTCGCGTTTCTGATCCTGGCTAGCGGTTTGACAGCCTGCCAGGCCTTGCAGCCCGTACGTTCCGTGCCTGTTGAACTTCAGGCGCCTCTGTATAAAGCGCCCACCTTCCTGCCTACCCAGCCCTCGGAGGCCACCCCCACCCCTCAATCCCAATCCGGCGATCTTGGCGTATGCACCAATATGCTCCAGTTCATCCCTCCCGACCTCACCTACCCCGACGGCACGGAAGTAAAAGCGGGGGATTTGATCGACAAGCAGTGGAAGGTAAAGAACGCCGGCACCTGCAACTGGGACGCGTCTTATTCTCTTAAATTGATCGGCGGTGATAACATGGCCGCCGCCACGGAACAGGCCCTCGTACCTGCCCGCAACGGCACTGAGAGCGTTATCTCCATCCAGTTTATCGCGCCGGAGGAACCCGGCCGCTATTACAGCCAGTGGAAAGCCGTTGATCCGAACGGCCAGGTTTTTGGGGACATGCTCTTCGTGGACATTACGGTCGTGAAGGAATAACCTGCCCGGCTTGGCTGGCAGGACAGGCTCTTCCATGAAACCTCGCTGGTTCGTCTTCCTCTCCATCCCCCTCCTTTTGGCGGTGACCGCCCTGGCCTTCTTTGCCGTGCGAACGCAAGGGTTTGGCTACTTCATCACTCCCTCCCCCACCCTCACATCCACCAGCACCTTCGCCTTTTACGCGGGCAATCAAAAACCTTCCTCCACGGTGACTCCCTTTCAACCCCTGCCGACCGACACCCCCACTCCGACCGCCACCGCGACCGCCACACCTACGAACACGCCCACACCAACCAATACTCCGACCCCTCTGCCTACTTCGACACCCCTGCCTACCTCCACCTCAAAACCTGCCGCCACGCAGGCGCCCTCAGACGGCTTGCCCGCGGCTTACCAGATCTCCGGGGTCGTCGGTCACGCCCAGAGCATGCCGCTGTCTTGTGAAGCGCGCGTGGCCGCGGATTGGGCTGGCTTTTATGGGGTCACGATCAGTGAATCCTCTTTCCAGTCCGCGCTGCCTGTTTCCGACAACCCCGACAAGGGCTTCGTGGGCAGCGTCTACGGCCTGTGGGGACAAATCCCCCCCAATGACTACGGCGTGCACGCCTCCCCCGTGGCAGCCCTGCTGCGTGAATACGGCCTTTCGGCCAATGCCTATAAGGGCGTGTCGCTTTCCACCCTGAAACAGCAGATCTCCTCCGGCCATCCGGTGATCGTATGGGTGGTCGGCAACGTGTGGACCAGCGCGCCGGTCAGCTACACCGCCTCGGATGGCAGCACCACCACCGTCGCCTATTATGAGCATGCCGTTATCCTGACGGGTTACGACGAGACCGGCTTCACCTTCGTGGATGGCAGCTACACCTATTGGCGCTCCGCCGAGGCCTTCTCCAGTTCCTTCGCAGCCCTGGGCAGCATGGCCATTACACATTAAAAAAAAGCGAAGCCCACAAATTGCGGCTTCGCTTAATGACCTCACTACAAATTCGATCTATGTGCCTTCCTGCCAGCTGGCGAGGTATTTCACCTGCTGCGGGGTCAACACGTCGATATCGACGCCCATGGCGGCGAGTTTCAAAGCCGCGATGTCGCGGTCGATCTCTTCCGGCACGGAGTAGACGCGTTTCTCGAGTTTGCCCGCGTTCTTGGTGAGGAATTCGAGGCTGAGCGCCTGGTTGGCAAAGGACATGTCCATCACCGAGGCGGGGTGGCCCTCCGCGGAGGCCAGGTTGATCAAACGACCCTCGCCGAGGATGTAGATGCGGCGGTTGTCTTTGGT
>CAZNAF010000007.1:0-42389 GCA_964570925.1 uncultured Anaerolinea sp. | reverse complement strand
CCGGCCAGTAAAATATTGGTGGCACGAATGACGCCGTCCAGGGTGGATTGCCCGGTTCCGTAGCGGTTGTCAAAGAAATGCTTGGTCATGGCGTCGTTGATGGCGATAACAGGATAGTTCAAGGCCTTGTCGGCTGCCATGGCGTGCAGACGGATGACACCCGTGGTGGTTTCTTCCGTTCCGGCGATGACATTTTCGAGCTTTTCGCGCCTGTCGGTGTGCAGCACGTTAACCAGGTCCGCCCCGTCATCCATGGTGAAATGCGGACTGTGGTCGATGGCCGCGTTAATGTGCTTGTAATAGGTAACGTTGTCTTCACCTTTGATGGCATACACGGGGATCTCATCGTGCGTGACCAAAGAGGAAGCCACTTCATCCTGCGTGGAAAGCGGGTTCGAGGCGGTCAATACC
This sequence comes from uncultured Anaerolinea sp., assembly GCA_964570925.1. Classification (GTDB taxonomy): domain Bacteria; phylum Chloroflexota; class Anaerolineae; order Anaerolineales; family Anaerolineaceae; genus UBA6107. The sequence goes on along the minus strand of CAZNAF010000007.1, from coordinate 41,978 downwards.
ACATCCGCGCCGCCGGCTTGCAGGGTCTTCATCAAATTTGCGGTTTCCGTGGTCACGTGCAGACAGGCTGATATGCGCATGCCCTTGAGCGGCTGTTCCTTGCTGAACCTTTCTTTCACCTGGCGCAAGACCGGCATTTCCCGTTCGGCCCATTCGATCTTCAAGCGGCCGCCATCGGCAAGTTTGGTATCTTTTACATCATAGTTCGACATTAATTCCTCCAAAAGGGTTTATTTCAAAACATCCAGGGCACCTTGATCATCAAAGTGTTGGCGGTATCTTTCGATAAATTCAGCGGGGGTGTAAAAATGGTTTTGCGTGCCTTTTTGTTCCAAACAATAGGTGGCTGCCAGGGCGCCCATCTGTCCGCAGGTTTGCAGGTCCAGCCCCAGGCGGTAGCCGCGCAAAAAGCCCCCGCGGAAGGCGTCTCCCACCCCGGTGGGATCGGCAATTTGTTTTGCAGGCACGATCGGGATCGAATACTCCCTGCCTGCGGATTTTACGCTGGCGCCGTGCTCGCCCTTGGTGACCACCAACAGCTGCACGCAGCCTTCCATGTCTTCGGCGCACAGTTCCGTGTGTTTCTGAAGCAATTCGAATTCATAATCGTTGCAGAAGATGGCGTGCGCGTTTTGTGCGCCGCGGCGCAGGTCTTCATGCGGATTGCGCGCCACCTGCTGGGACGGATCAAACAAATAGGGAAGTCCCAACTCGATGCATTCTTCCACGTATTTTTTCATCGCCAGGGGGTCATTGGGCGAGATCATCACGTAATCGGCCTCACCCTTTTTGATTTCGTGCAATGACAGGGAAGAAGCGTCACCCATCGCGCCCGTGTAAAAACTGGCGATCTGGTTGTTTTCGAGGTCCGTGTTCACGAAGAACGAAGCTGAATACTTGCCCGGGATCACCCTGGCATAGCGGGTATCCACTTTATGAGATTCCAGCCAGGCGCGATATTCCTCGAAATCCTCGCCCACGGTGGCGAAGACCAGGGCGGTCTCACCCAGCAAGGCCAGGGTATAGGCGATGTTGGGCGCGATCCCGCCGCGCTGGCGTGACATGCTGTCCACCAAAAAAGACAGGCTGATCTTATCCAGCTTGTCGGGCAGGATGTTTTCGCGGAAATATCCGGGAAAGGTCATTAAATAATCAAATGCTACAGAACCAGTGATCACAAGTGCCATGTCAACCATCCAAATGAGAATTATAAACGCAAGCGGCTAATTTTTGTTCAAACGGCGGGCGAATGATGCCGGCTTCGGTGACCAGCGCGGTGAGCAATTCATGCGGCGTTACGTCAAAAGCCGGATTGCGTGCTTTGGCACCCAGCGGGGCGACCGCTTCACCCTTGTATTCCAGATCAAGTACTTCCCCGCCATCCCGCTCTTCAATGGGAATAAGATCACCGGTCGGGATCGTCAGATCGAGGGTGGAAAGGGGAAAAACGCTGTACACCGGGACGCTATTGGCGTGCGCCGCCAGGCTTAACATATAGGAACCCACTTTATTTGCCACATCACCGTTCGCGGCCACCCGGTCTGCGCCAAAGAACACCTTGTTTACTTTTCCGCTTCTGAGAAAATATCCGGCCGCGTTATCCGTAATGATCTCGTAGGGGATACCGTATTGTTCGCATTCCCAGGCGGTCAGACGCGCCCCCTGCAGCCTCGGACGCGTTTCATCCACCAGCACGTGGACGCGTTTGCCTTGTTCGTGCGCGAAACGGATCGCCCCCAGGGCTGTCCCCCAATCCACCACGGCCAGGCTGCCCGTGTTGCAGTGGTGGATGATGGTATCGCCGTCCTCGATCAGGCTGGCGCCATTTTCAGAAAGTTTGCGGTTCACGCGCACGTCTTCCTCGGCCATCTCCATGGCCTCTTGCAATACTCGTTCGGGGATCTCATCCTCCGCGATTCCGGGATCATTCACAACCATCAAGACGCGGTGAACGCCCCAGCCCAGGTTGACCGCCGTCGGGCGCGCCTCGATCAGTGTTTGCCCGGCCTTTTTCGCTAGGGTTCGCACGTCCTTTTTCTGTCCTTGAAGCGCAAGGGCAATACCAAAGGCGGCGGCCACTGCCAGCGCGGGCGCACCGCGAATGGCCATGTCACGGATCGCTTCGACCATGTTATCTAGATGATGTATATGAAGAACTTCAAACCTGCGAGGTAAAACCCGCTGGTCGATCATTCTGACACATTCTTTTTCAAAATCCCATTCGATCGTTCGCATCACATCAAAAAAACGCCCTCTCGGGAGAGCGTTCCTTCCCATTAATTTTATCATAAAAAAAACCGCCCGCGCAAGATAGATATATAAAAAGGATGATCTAAGGACCGACCGGATCATGAGAATAACGGACTTTTCAGCCTTAAGTGCGGGGGGATGCCGGGTGCAGAGCACTCTTTCGCTATTGTGCCCGTATTGACACATTTCTCATCCTCAATTATAAATTTTCCATGAGAACACGAATCCTGACTTTGGCGCTTCTCCTCGTTACCCTCCTCTCCGCCTGCGGGAGCAACCCGGTCGTTGGAACAGAAGAAGGGATTTTTTCACAGATCAACGCTTCCACCCCCCTTCCCACCCCGACCCCTACCCCCACCCCCGAGGTACGCATCTCGAACGCAGATCAATTGCTGCTCTATGGTGATTATGATGCCGCCTACCAAGAATATCAACTGGGCAGCGTTCAGGCCAGTGAACCGGAAATGATCGCCTCCTCCATGCTCGGCATGGGGCGTGCCCTTCTTTACAAGAAAGATTATTTTGGGGCTGTTAACCAGTTCTCTGCCCTGCTGATGAACTTTCCGACCGGAGAGTCACGCGATCGGGCGTTTTTCTTCCTCGCCCAGGCCTATGACGCCCTCGAACAGTTCCGTCTGGCCGCGGACGCATACGGCAGTTACCGTGCTGCCAGACCGGGCGCGCTGGATAGTGAGATCCATGAAATGCGCGCCGATTCTCTCATACGTTATGGAGATTACCCGGGCGCGATAAGCGCCTTTGAAGCCGCCCTGGCCTCTGCCTCGGGCAACCGCCTGGAGGAATTGCAATTAAAACTAGCGCAGGCCGCAGCCGCTGCCGGGGATACTCAGCGAGCCATCGAGATCTACCTGAACCTGAGTCAGACCGCGTTGAGCACTTACACCCGCTCGCAGGCCAACCTTCTGGCTGGCCGCATCTATCTGGAATTGGGATTGCCTGAACAGGCTTACGCCCGCTTCTCGGATTCGGTGGAAAACTATCCCGAAGCCTATGATTCTTACTCGGCTTTGGCAGCCTTGGTCGAGGCGGAACAACCGGTCAACCAGTTGCAGCGCGGCATCATCGATTACAACGTCGGCCAATACGGCATCGCCATTCAGGCGCTTACCCAGTACATGGATGAGAACCCAAATCACACCGCCCTTGCCCACGAATATAAGGCCTTGAGTTTCTATGAGCTTGGACGTTACGAAGAAGAGATTGCCGAATGGGAGAAGGTGATCAAAGACCATGCTTTCGAAGATCAATATCTCTTCATGGCTTATGACGAAATATCGAATACTCAATGGTACTCGCTCAATGACTATCTCGCAGCGGCTGAAACCTGTCTGGTGTTCGTGGCTTCTTATCCTGAGGCCGCCGGTAACGCGGCAACTTTGCTGGAAAAAGCCGCCCGCATCTACGTGGATGGTGGGTATCTTTCACTGGCGGTTGAAACCTACGAACGTCTTTTCAATGAGTTTCCCGAGTTTGAGAAAGCCTATCAGGGATACTTCAATGCCGGCGTGCTGTCTTTCCGCGTGGAAGAATATCAGAACGCGCAACTGATCTTTCAAAGGTTGATCCTTCTCACCGACATCCCCGCCGAGCAGGCTGCGGCCTATCTCTGGGTGGCCAAAAGCTTGCAAAAGCAAGGCAACAACGACGAAGCCGCATCTTATCTTCAAAAAGCAGTTAACGCCGACACGGGCGGTTATTACGGCATCCGCGCTGCACAGCTTCTCAATCAGCAGGAACCTTTACCGTTTCTGCAAAACATCGATCTTACCGTGGATTTCGTAAGTGAGAAAAATGAAGCGGACAGATGGATGCGCGACAAATTCTCATTGGACTCAGCCATCGATCTCGATTCCTATGAGGAACTCATCAACACCCCCGCCTGGCAGCGGGCTGATGTATTCACGACCCTGGGGTTGCGTGAAAAGGCCGCCACGGAATACGAGTTGTTACGCAACGAGCTGACCGGAGACGCCCTCAACACGTATCGATTGATGAATCACCTGCTTAAGAGCGGTTATAACCGTACGGCCATCCTTTCCGCGCGTCACGTCTTGGATCTGGCCGGATTAAGCCAGGCAGCCACCTTAAGCGAACCCCCTGTTTACTTTAACCACATCCGATTTGGCACATTCTTCAGTGACCTGGTTATCCCCGCTTCGGTCGAACGGGGTGTGGACCCCATGATGATCTTTAGTCTCATCAGGCAGGAAAGTCTCTTTGACAGCGCCATTGTATCGGTGGCCGCCGCCAAAGGTTTGATGCAGATCACACCGGCTACCGCGGTCGGGATCGTCGAAAATTACGGCTGGCCTGAGAATTACACGGAATCCGATTTAACACGCCCCACGGTGAACGTTCGTTTGGGTGTTCATTACTACAAACGCTGTCTGGATCTTTATGACGGCAACCATTACGCGGCTTTGGCGGCTTATAACGCCGGAGACACCGCGGCTATGAGATGGTATGAACTCTCCAAAGGGGATATGGACCTGTTTCTCGAGATCGTTTCATACAGTGAAACGAAGAACTATATTAAATCCATCGTCGAAAATCACGTAATTTACGAAAATCTCTACACGCGCTAAAAAAACCTCTCAAAATTTTTTCTGAATGAACATTTTTACAACTATTTTGATCTCGATAATTCATCTACTTGAAATGATCTGGACCCGGTATATTTATCAACCTCACCCCCGATTGAAAGCCTTTAAGATATAACCGATTTTGCCCCCTCTCCTGCGGAAACTAAGAAATAATTGAATTTCGACCTTGTGCGCAGGAGAGGGGGTGCGGGGGTGAGGTAAACAAGAGGAATTATTCTTATTATTTCTTTTGCTTCGTTAATAATAAGTCACACTCAAGGTCTACGAAAATCTCTACACCCGATAAGAAAACGCCTCCCGGAAAATCGGGAGGCGTTTTCAATTCTTGATTTGTGTGCTTACTTGCGATTCTTGAGAGCTGCCTGAGCGGCTGCCAGGCGAGCCACAGGAACACGGAAGGGTGAGCAGGAAACGTAGTTGTTGCCCACGCGGTGGCAGAACTCGATCGAATCGGGATCGCCGCCGTGTTCACCGCAAATACCGACTTCCAATTCAACACGCTGGGCGCGTCCGTCTTTGACGGCCATGTCCATCAACTTGCCCACGCCATCCTGGTCAAGGGTCTGGAAGGGATTCTTCGGCAGAACGCCTTCTTCAACGTATTTCACGAGGAAGTTGCGTTCCGCGTCATCACGGCTGTAGCCAAAGGTCATTTGGGTCAGGTCGTTGGTGCCAAAGGAGAAGAACTCGGCGTATTCAGCGATCTCTGCCGCGGTAACGGCAGCGCGCGGAATTTCGATCATGGTACCGAATTTGTAGGGGAATTCCACCTTCTTTTCGGTCATGACTGCCTTGGCGATCCGTTCCAAACGCGGCTGGATCCATTTGAGCTCGTTCACGTGGCCTGTCAGGGGGATCATAACCTCAGGTTTGGCATGCACACCGCGTTTGGTGCAGTCGGCGGCGGCTTCAAAAATGGCACGTACCTGCATTTCAACGATCTGCGGCATGGAGATGGAAAGTCGTACACCGCGCAGACCCATCATCGGGTTGCTTTCATGCAAGGCGGTCACAGCATCCAGTAGTTCTTCTTTCTCTTTCAAGCCCTTGGTCTCACCCTTGACGCGCATAGTGATGACCTCCTCAAGCAGCACTTCCTGTGAGGGCAGGAACTCATGCAGCGGGGGATCGATCAAGCGGATGATCACGGGATAGCCGTCCATGGCGGCAAACAGGCCGTCAAAGTCAGCGCGCTGGAAGGGTAATAGTTCATCCAGGGCTTTTTGGCGGGTGGCATCATCTTTGGCAAGGATCATGCTTTGTACGACCGGCAGACGAGCGGGTTCAAAGAACATGTGCTCGGTACGGCAAAGGCCGATACCCTTCGCGCCGTATTCACGGGCACGCTGCGCGTCTTTCGGGTAATCCGCATTCGCCCAAACCTGTAAACCGGTGGTAGGCCATCCGTTGGCTGCCTTGCGGATGCCCTTGGTATCACAAATCTCGTCAGCCCAGGTCAGCAGCTTCAACAGGTCGGTTTGTTCATCCAGGGTCGCGGCGGTGAGGTTGAGTTGGCCGGTGAAAACTTCGCCGGTTGTTCCATCAAGCGAGATCCATTCACCTTCCTTCACGATTTTTCCATCCACAGACATCTGCCGCTTGTCAAGATCGATCACCACAGAGGAGGCGCCCACGATGCAGGGCACACCGAACTGGCGGGCCACAACGGCAGCGTGTGAGGTCGCGCCGCCTTCACTGGTTAAAATACCCTGTGCGGCGAGCATACCGTGTACGTCATCAGGCTTGGTGAACGGGCGAACCATGATGGTCTTCTGGTTCTCTTCCTTGGCCATCTTTTCGGTGGTGTCGGCGTCAAAATAGACCTGTCCAACCGCGGCTCCCGGTGAAGCGTTCACGCCGCTGGCATAGAAACGACCTTCTTTTTTGGCTGCGGTTTTGGTTTCGACCGTGAACTGCGGGTGAAGGAGGGTGTCAACATCTGAGGGGGTGACGCGTTTGATGGCCTCTTCCTTGGAGATCAGACCTTCATTGACCATGTCCACAGCGATCTTCACCGCCGCGGCAGAGGTTCGTTTTCCATTACGGCATTGCAGCATCCAAAGTCGGCCGCGTTCGATGGTGAATTCAACATCCTGCATATCGTGATAATGGAGTTCCAGTTTTTTCACGATCTCGAGGAATTGTTTGTTGGCTTCCGGCAGAACGTTGCCAAGGGTATCGATCTTTTCAGTATTGCGAATGCCAGCAACCACGTCCTCACCTTGCGCGTTGAGCAGGTAATCACCGTAGAGGATCCTCTCACCGGTGGCCGGGTTACGGGTAAAGGCCACGCCGGTACCAGAATCATTGCCCATGTTGCCAAACACCATGGTGACGATATTCACTGCCGTTCCCAGGTCATCCGGGATGTTGGTCGCGCGGCGATAATCCACAGCGCGTTTGCCGTTCCATGAACGAAATACAGCTTCGGTGGCAAGTTTCAACTGTTCGAGGGGTTCCTGGGGGAAATCAAAACCCTTTTCTTTCTTGGTGACGGCTTTAAATTTTTCCACCAGCGCTTTCAGGTCGTCAGCGTTTAAATCGGTATCGTTTTTGACACCCTTGGCCTTTTTGGCTTCGTCCAGCGGATGTTCAAAAGCCTCATCATCGATACCCAACACCACTGAACCAAACATTTGGATCAGACGGCGATAAGAGTCATAAACAAAACGTTCATTGTTAGTTAGTTTCACCATCCCTTTGGCGGTTTCATCGTTCAAGCCGATGTTCAAGACCGTATCCATCATGCCGGGCATGGAGAACTTGGCGCCGGAACGGCAGGAAACCAAAAGGGGATTTTCAGCGCTGCCAAATTTCTTTGCGGCATCTTTTTCTGTCTGGCTTAAGGAGGCCAGCATCTGATCCCACATCCCCTCGGGGAATTTTTTATCCACCTGGTAGGCATTGCAGGCTTCAGTGGTGACAGTGAAGCCCGGAGGCACAGGTAACCCAATACGGACCATTTCGGCCAGGTTGGCGCCTTTTCCACCAAGCAGGCCGCGAACTTTGTCCCAATCGTTGTTCACATAACTTTCCGCTTGTTTGATCTCGCTAAACAAATAAACCCATTTCTTTCCAGCCATTTTTATCCTCCAGATAAAAAAAATCAATTCAACCCGCTTCGCGGGAAATTTACAACAAATGTTGAATTTTACCATGTTTTTCGATTGTTCAGACCTCTGCCATTAAAAATCTAAAAATGATGGTTTTAGATCGATTTGTTAATCAGTTGCAAGGTAATTATTGACGAGATTGTCTGATAATAGAACAAGATAGTAATCGTGGAGTGTGTATGAAAATACTTGTCATTGATGACGATCCTGCAATGACCGATCTTTTAAAAATGATCCTGGTTTCTTCCGATGCGGAAGTGACCAGCGCCAATTCAGCCAGCGAAGGATTGGAAAAAATAAAACAGACCAATCCCGGAATTGTCATCCTTGACCTGATGCTGCCTGATATGGATGGATGGCAGATCACCACGGAGATCCGCAAATTTAGCACGGTGCCGATTTTGATCTTATCTGTGATTGACAACCCCGGGTTGGTCGCCCGTGCATTGGATGCCGGCGCTGATGATTACCTCATCAAACCGGCCGCCAGGAATATGCTCATTGCGCACATCAACAACCTCACCCGGCGCAGAACTAGCTTTGACGATAACAGCCCCAGTTTCCCCATAAACGTTGAACCCTTTTTATCGGGTTCGTAAAAAGTTCATCCAGTAATAAAACCCCGCTGAATTTTTCCCTCGATCCATTCAACCGCACCCTGCCTGGTGCGGATCGTTCCGGCTGCCTGTTCTTCTTCCAATCCCTCCAACAGGCTTCCGATCAGAGGCCCCTGAGGAATATCAAATTCGAACATGAGGTCCCTGCCCGACAAGAACAACTCTGGCCGGATCACGTTGGGCCTTTCAAACCAGGTATCCACAAGTTTTTGACCGACCTGCAAAAGCCTCAGCCACTTTCCTTCATCGAATTCAACTGCCACACAATTAACCGCCTCTGCCAGGCTCAGCAAGATCAGATCCAATCCACTTCGTCCCATTTGCCCGAAGTATTGATAAACTGCCCGATCATCAGGATTTGCCCCCTTGCTCGCGAGATCAAAAAAGACCGTTTGATTCACATGCAAAAGGTTCAAGTGATCTCTTTCGTCCGTTGAAAGAACAATTCTTTCCAAAATTTCTTCGAATTCAGGTTCCTGCGTGTCATATAACAAGGCAGCCAATTTATTTAATGCCCCAAGCGAGCGCTCAGACTGGTTCACCTGGCGAACGTGGTCCCGCATCGCGGTGCGGTTCTTCCAGAACCCCGACAAAAAGGAAGCCATGGCAAGGGATTCCTTTGTTTCCTGCGTACTGGTTCCCTCCAATGTTGATAGCAGCAGGTCCATCGCTCGCAACCGTGATACGGCTTTTCTCCGATCCTGGGTCCCCGCAAGATGAACGGAATCAAAAATTCCAAAATGCTCGATCAATTGAAATCCTGTCCAGGGTCGGGGATTTTCTAGGATCTTGAATAATTCATCCCGGATACGTTCTCTTGAACAAGCCTGCATCTTCTTGACCGACTGCTTCAGTAACCTTGAAGTCTGTTCCTCGATCTTGAGATCATACTTCACCGCATAACGGATCGCCCTTAAGACTCGTAATGGGTCCTCCTCAAAACTGCTTCGCGAGCAAGGCCTGAGCCATTTTTCCTGCAAGTCTCGCGCGCCGTGCAGCGGGTCGATGATCTCATCCAGCCTGGTCAGGTCAATAGCCATGGCGTTGATCGTAAAATCTCTTAAACCGAGGTCATCCTGGATCGATTCACCCCTTTGGACTGAGAAATCAATCACCAACCTGCCCCCTGCCTGTTCCTTTGCGATCACCCTGAAAGCGTTTCGTTCCGCATCCAGAACGTAAAATGAACCCTTAAGATGGTCAGCCACGTTTTTGGCAATGGATCTCGCATTGCAGGAACAAACCACATCAACATCCTGACTGTCTCTGCCTAACAAGGCGTCTCTGACCGCACCTCCCACCAGGTAACATTTTTTATCAGCCATCACCAGGCCTGAAATTAGATTTACTACCTCTGGAAGTTTGACCAAATTGCTCCCTTACACGCCGTTTTGATATTTTTCCAGGTCTACCACGCCGATAAAGGGTAAATTACGATAATATTCGTCAATGTCGAGACCATAACCAAAAACAAATTTATTGGGGATTGAAAAACCGACATATTTCACCGGTACTTCAATTTCTCTTCGTTCGGTTTTATCTAAAAGGGTGCACACACAAAGGCTGGCTGGTTTTCTTGTGGAGAGCAGATCCAGTACCGCCGCGATGGTATTACCACTGTCAATAATATCTTCTACCAGAATGACATTTTTATCCTTAATATCATCCTTCAGATCAAGTGTGATGCGAACGTGGCCGCTGCTCTCTCGATTGCCAACCCCATAAGATGAAACCGCCATGAATTCCACGGCGTGCGGGACGGTTATCTTTCTCATCAAGTCGGTCAGGAAGAGAATTCCACCTCTTAAGATGCATACCAGTAAGAGGTTTTCTGTGTTTTCGTAGTCTTCACTGATCTGCTTACCCAGTTCTGCGATGCGGGCCTGCAATTCCTCTTCAGTGATCAATACCTCACCAATATATTCACGGTAGTCTCTCATTTACACCTCGATGTTTATTAATCCCGGGGGACTTCATGGTGCTGCCTGCACCTTGCCTCATACATTTCGGATGCGCCCACAATGATGATGGGATCGTCATAACGGGCCGGACGATTATTGACCAACCGTTGTGAACGGCTGGCCGGCTCGCCGCAAATCATGCAAATGGCCTGCAGTTTTAAAACCTGTTCCGCCCTGGCCATGATAAATGGCATGCTGCCGAAGGGTTCCCCCTTAAAATTCAGGTCCAGCCCCGCCACGATGACCCTCATCCCTTTTTCTGCAAGAGTCTCGATCACGGTCTCAATTTCCTGGTCGAAGAATTGCGCCTCATCGATCCCCACCACGGTGGTATCCGCGGCGAGGAGATCATAAATCTGTGCGGCGGCCTGGACTGGAGTGGCGTCAAATTCAGAACCCGCGTGGGAGGTCACTTTTTCAACTCCGTAGCGTAAGTCGATGACGGGTTTAAAAACCTGTACTTTTTGTTTTGCGATCGTCGCCCGTCTTAACCGTCTGATTAGCTCATCGGTTTTTCCGCAAAACATGGAACCGCAGATCACTTCGACGCTGCCGGTCTTATGAGACATGCCCCATCCTCCGATTTTTTGTTTCATTCTACCTTAATCTCAAGGGAATAATACAATCCAGTCAAAATAAAAACACCTCCGGTAAGATTGCCGGAGGTGTTGTCATTGCCGGGGTTGCTAAACCGTGATCTCTTCCGCGGCGGAGGGAAGTTCGTATCCCAACTGGCGCAGGCTCTTTTTCATGTCTATCAATGACTTGCGTCCGAATCCTTCGATGGCAAGCATCACGGATTCACCTTCAGCCATCTTGGCAAGCACTTTACCGACGTTGTCAAGACCAGCCTTTTCCAGAGCTTCTACTGCGCGTGCAGGCAGACCGATCTCTTTAACAGATCGTTCTGGAGAAACTTTTGATGTTTCACGGGCTTTTTTCTCTTCAACAAAATCCTGGCGAGCTTGCAGTTTTTTGTAGAAGCGGTCAACCTGACCTTCGATGTCGATCATGCGCTGCTGCTGGCCGGTGAAGAACGGATGGCATTTTGAGCAGACTTCAGTTTTTATTTCTTTTTTGGTTGATCCCGTTGTCCAGGTGTTCCCGCAAGAGCAGGTTACCTTCGCGTCGGAGTAATATGTCGGGTGAATCCCTTTTCTCATTTTGCTGACCTTCCTGAGTTGTTTATTTTTACAATTGTCAAATTTTGACGGATTTGTAAAAACCTGGATTATTCAGAGACAGCAGGTCTTACGTGAACCTGTTTCTGACCATTGGGCAGGGTATCGTATTCCACCACGCCGTGTGCAACCGCGAACAACGTATCATCGGTGCCAACTTTAACGTTCAAGCCCGGTTTGATCTTTGTTCCGCGTTGTCGAACTAAAATGTTGCCTGACAAAACTTTTTCACCGGCGAATTTTTTTACGCCAAGGCGTTGTGCGTTGCTGTCTCGGCCGTTACGACTGGAGCCACCACCTTTTTTATGTGCCATTCTGCTACTCCGCTTTAATCGTTTCGACTTTCAACCGGGTGTAATACTGCCTGTGACCGGTCTTAACTCGAATGCGTTTTTTGGGTTGATATTTGAAAATGGTCAACTTTGGACCTTTTACATGATCAGCCACTGTTGTGGTTACCTTGGCGCCTTTGACAACCGGCGTTCCGATGAGGAATTTTTCATCTTCTGCCACGAAAAGGACCTGGTCTAAAACCACTTCGCTGCCTATTTCGGTACCCATCATGAGATCCACGTCTATGAGGGCGCCTTCGACGGCTTTGATTTGCTTGCCGCCACTTTCGATAATTGCATATTTCATTTTTAAATTATTCTCCAATCTTCACTTCGCCGTTTTCCCGCGTTCGATACGCCGGTTGCGGGGAAGTTGGGGATATCGACGCCATTTTGCTTCTGTGCAAAAGGCAGACGCTATTATAAAGGCAGCCTTCCAGACTGTCAATGAATATTCAATACTCGTATGAGTGTTACCGGGTTCTTTTGCCAACCGATTGAGTATAAGAATCAAGCATGTCCTGGGTTAATGTTAGCAGCCCGCGCATTTGTTTTTGTGTCTCTTCATTCACAAGATGAAGCGTGTCATTTAAGTCTTGAGTAAGGTCTTCCAGCGCCATGATCCTGTCGATTAGCCGGCTGAATTGTCTTTCTTGTTCGCGTTGTTCCTCTTCTCGGCTGAGTGTATAGTTGGTCCATCGTTTTTGATCGTCTGCCTTAAATGCCACCCATTCCTGACGATACCTTTCTTCAGACAAACGGTTCATCTCGGTGATTTCATTGATCCTGCGGTTAAAACGCTCGTTGATCTCTTCAAAATCCTGTTGCGCCCTTTTGACTTCACGATGCGTTTCTTCAAGATCCAGTAATTGAGCGTTGAAATTCTTTCCCAGAAGATCCAGCTCGTTAAAGGTTTTGTTCCACTCTTTCCACATATTCTCGCGCTCGACTTGTAACAGGTTCTGTTTTTCGATAAAGGCAGTCTGGTTTTGTCGGCGCTCAATTTCGGTGTTTTCGATCTCATTGATCCTGGCCTCAAGCTTCCGGATCAATTCTTTGCTCAAGTCAGACTGGTCTCGGTCTTCTTCGATGCGTTTTCTGATGGCACTGGTTTCGAGCTGCAACTCGGTCAGGCGTTTATTTTCGATGGAAAAGTCGTTGAGCAAAGCTCTCATTTGCCTTTGAAAATCAGCGTCTGAATTTTTCAACTCCATGGAATATTGACTGATCTCATCCAGCTTTTGATTAAGCCGTAGAGCTTCTTCAGTTCTTAATTGCAGTGCCTTTTTAATCTCCGCAACTGCCTTTACGTCAGCCTGATATTCGAGGATTTGTTTGTTAAAAAGGTCGAGGTCTTCTTTACGTTGTTTTTGAACTTTTAGCTCGCTTGAGGAGATCTTTTTTTCAGTTTCTGAAATCTTTTTCAGGATCTCGTTCTTATATTCAGCGAAATCACTATCGACTTTTTCGGCTCTTGAAGCTATTTTTTTAAGACTTTTAAATTCCGTCTCCAAAAGGCCGCATCGGTTTTCTTGTTTAGCGTTTTGTTCTTTTAAAGCATTGACCAGATCGGTTAATTCGATGATCTTTTTTCCATCTTTTTGTCGTTCTGCATCCAGCCAAACAACTCGTTTTTCCAGTTCATCCAGTTCCATGTTTTTACCTTTTCCATGAATTCCAGTATCTGATTAATCTTACCGCAAGATGGGTAAATTCATAAACAATGGCTTGAAAATACCCACAAATAAATTGGGGAAAAATCCAAAAACGACCAGGAACAGGATCCCCAATACCAGCATTGCGATCTGCACATTTGATTCTTGTCGCTGGTAGTTCGCTTCAATTGGTTTGGTCAATCTAAATAGAAGACGCATCACGGCAAAGAGAAAAAATCCCAATCCCACAAGCACGCCCAAGGTGATGGAGGGACTTCTTTCAGCCAATAATTCCAGCTTTGATAATCGCACCGGAAAACCTGCCAACAAAGGCCCACCGGCGATGGCAAAGAGAGAAAACACCAGGGACAATGAAGCAACCGGCATTTTTTTGATTAAACCAGACATCGCTTCAAGGTGTAGAGATACCCCATTGTTTTTTATGATGGTCAGTGAAAGAGCCATTATAGCCATGGCCGCGATCCTCGGGAAAAAAGAAAGCAAGAGCAGAGAAACGCCTGTTTCTGATTGCAGGCTGACCAGAAGGACCGCCAATCCGCTTTCAAGTAAAACAGAATATCCCAACAATCGCCGCAAATCCATTTCGATGATTGCCCACACACCTGTTGAAATCACCATGATCGCCCCCACAAGTCTGAGTGCTGGCTCCAGATAGGCAGATTCGCGCAGCCAAACCAGGCCGGATATAAAGTCGATCATGATCAACATGGTTACGATCGGGAAAAGCCCCAGCAGGAAACCGCTGACATAAGGATTCAATTCTTCTGATAATTTAGGCACCCAGCTTTGAAAGGGGACAATGGCCAACCAGATTGCGAAGCCCACCCCCAGAAAGACAACCGACTGTAATAGCCGTGTTGCATCGGATGGGCTGGCCTGAATTCCACCAAGCAGCCAGCCGCCAAATAGGATGAAGGGCATCGCCATGGATTGATAGACAATATAGCGTAACACACCACTACCTGCCGGTTTACCAGGCTCAACCAGGAGTGGAATGGAAGCCAGCATGGCGATCTCAACCAAAATTGCCGAATAGAGAAAGGGCTCAACAGCAAGCGCTGCAGTTAGGATAGAAACGATTGCTAATCCAAATGGGATGAACCTCGACCCTGTCTGGATGCTTCGCGTACCGCCAAACCAAACCGCGCATGCAAAATATAGGAATGTTAGAAAAAATTTATCCTGATTTGTCAGGGAGAAAGATCTGCCCAGGATTGCCAGGCTTGTTTTGATCTCGATGGAAACTGGCCCGATTTTCCAGACGGCGCCAAAATTCTGCAAATAAGCGAATAACATGAGAACCAGGCAAGTTGTAATGCCAAGTAGATAAACCAGTCTTTTTCTCGTTTGAAAAAAGTATAAGACGACAGCCAGAATAAATGGAAAAATGATGAAGAGGAGTGGGGTGCTCATTCTGTGATCTCCTCTTGTTCATTTTCGATCAAAAAACCGCCCATCAGTGAAACCAGCAGCATCACCAGGGCAAGCAATCCGTTCACCAGCAGAGAGGTCTCATTCGACGAAAAGATCAATTCAAACCCAAAGAACAGTACGATAATTGCCAGAAACCACTTATACAACTCGTGTGAACTTCCCAACAGGAAGAACCCGAGACAGACGATCAACAAAGAGGCCAGCACAAGTTCCAAAGAGATTGATAGGTAATTTGAAACGTTATACACCAGAAAAGCAAGGATGGTGTACATCAGGAGCAAGGTCGTGACTCGAAATATTTTTTCGGATTTGTTTTTGAAACGCTCGGGTCTGGGAGACCGATAAACGGATAGACCAATGATCGCCAGCGACATTAAACCGGTGATCAATTTCACGAGTGAAAAACTAAAAGACCAAAATTGAACGAAAATGCTAAAAGCAGCCATGAAAAGTACGGCATAACTTACAAGAATTTTTTGCCAGTCTGAAAAAATGAGAATGAATACACTGGTGACGGCAATGACGAAAACGGGAAGAAGGTTGATCCAGTGATCCATTAGGGAACAACCTCGATCATGATGATGGAAGAAATCACAGCCAAAAAGAGGAAGGACCAAAAGAGTCCGCCCTCCCCTTCAAGAAGCCTCACAAAGAATTTCAATGGCTGTGACACAACATTAAAAATAATTTTAAGAAAAGTAAAAAACCATTCAAAACTGAAGATTGCCGCGGCGCCTTTCCAGGCAAGGGTTAGAGGCATGATGATGTTTTGAAGACTTCTTCGATGAATGATGTTTCTTATAAATTTTCTGGATCGCAAGAAAACCAATAACGCCGCAGTTCCCAAGCACAAGGCGGGCAATACCCACGAGGTCCCGTTAATTCCTCCCTCAGCCCTCCAAATGATGAGGATCCATGCGGCAGCGCCGATAAAGAATAAACCTGAAAAGTAAAATAATTTCATCCATGTTTCAGGCACTTCTTTTGATTCTCTGCTGCGTAGCAAATTTTTGATGAAACCAAAAAATAGAAGTGCCAAGGAAGAAAAATAAAAAATACTGAACAAGCCTTTCTGCAATCCTTCACCCAATGACCAAACGGATTCTGTTGGAAAAAAAGGAAAACCTGAAACGCTTGCCAGACATAGGATTCCCAGGCTCAGGCTCACTTTCGAGTTACGAGAATGCAAAAAGGCAAACCCTCCGCTGACGATCATGATGACGCAGAGTGAGGTTAATGAGTTTATTTGTCCGTTCAAAAAACTGGCAATGGCCAATCCTGAAAACGCCAGCATCCAATACGGGCGGCCTGCCAACTCGTTCTTTTCGACAGCCCACCGCAGCGATCCATATAAAGCCACGATGAGGGAGACCGTGGTGAACACCTCGTTGATCCCTTGAAATTGAGGCTGGGGCGGGATCTGCGAAAGAAAGGAAAAAACGGATATCGGTGCAACAAAACGCAGCATGGTTCCCAGGCTTCGGCGTATCGGAAGATTCGCGGTTAAGGGCACATGCAGTGGCAAGACACCCAGCCTAAGAAAAGCCCCCAGGATGAGCATTAAATATACATTTTGCTGGATCGAAGATAGATCTGTGATAGCCGCGTGATTGCCTGATAGAACCAATGCGGCAATGATCAGCCCCGTCCCGAATATTCTGGTGATGAATTCAATAAAAACTGCATAATGGATTTTTTCATGATTGGTGATCCTGAGCAAGATCACCATTTCCACCACATCAATGAACATCCAGGTAAGGATGACCCCCAGGAAGGTTTGTGCGTAAATGGATAACAAACCCATGGCGGTCAGAAGCATGGATCCGTTCCAGGTGATCAAGGAATTCCCCATACCAAATCGGATCGTGTCGGTGAAGATGACCGCGGTTAAAAGTGTCGCCATTAAAAAAGCGAATACCCAGGTGCGGGGGTTCAGATTGAAGAGGAGCAAGTTTTCTTCGACGGCAAAAGGTGTCCAATTCCTGATCATGAGACCGGCAGGTAGATCGATGCGCAAGAGGATGATCGAGACCCACACGAGTAATACCGATGCGGCTGTCACCAACCAGGTAGTCCCCGGGGATAATTTTGTTCTGCCTGCAAAGTTGATGCCTGTGGCAAATAATAACAAAAGAATGATTGGTGCGGTGACGATCATCAGCTTTCCCGTGTGAGGATTTCTTCTTGAAAAGGTTTTCTTGGTAGATACTTACCACGGCCGGCCTTGCCCAACCAGCTACCCCGATCAACGATCAATTCGCCTCTGGAATAAACCTGCACCGGAAATCCTCTCAACTTCCAACCTTCATAAAGATTGTAATCCGTGCGGTGGTGGGCATTTTTCACCCCATAATCTACTTCCAGAACCGGATCCCAAAGGACAAGATCAGCGTCAGAACCAGGCATGAGGGTCCCTTTTTGTGGATACAAGCCGAAAATTTTTGCTGGATTGGAACAGGTCAAGGCCACGAATTTGCTGACGTTCATCTTGCCGCTGGTGACCAGGCTTGAAAACATCACCGGCATGCGATCCCCGACTCCGGGTAACCCGTTCGGGATCCTGGTGAAATCACCTTTTCCCAGTTCCTTCCCGGGGATCGTAACTTCCTTTCCCTCGTACAGGATCGGTTTTGTACCGTCAAAAAAGAAGGGGCAGTGATCTGTCGCGATGACGCTGATGATCCCCTGTTCGAGCCCGCGCCACAAACCATCCTGGTCCTCTTTGGTGCGCATCGGCGGGGAACAGATCCATTTCGCGCCATCCGGCTTCGCCAGATCTTGCTCACTGAAGAACAGGTATTGCGGGCAGGTTTCACCGATCACGGGCAAGTGGTGATCCTGAGCGTAGGCCAGTTGATCCACTTCACCCGCAGCGTTCATGTGAACGATATACAATGGCGCGTGCCCGGCCATGGCGGAAAGCGCAGACGCGCGTGCCACGCTTTCTGTCGCTCCCCACGCCGGACGCGTGCGGGCGTGCCAGATGGGCGACAAATCTCCTCTTTTTAGCGCTTCAGAGACCAAAATATCAATGACATCCCCGTTTTCTGCATGAAGCATGGTTAAGATGCCATGATTTTGCGCGATACGCATGACCCTGAAAATGTCTCCATCCTCCAGGCGAAGTCTGCCGTTGTAAGCAGTAAATACCTTAATGCTGGTGATCCCCTCTGCGACCAGTTTTGGTATGGAGGCTGCCACTTCATCTGTTAAATGCGTGATGTTGGCATGAAAAGCAAAATCCACCACAGCCTTACTCTCGGCTTTTGCTCGCAGTAACCTTACGTTCTTGACTAGATCATCACTGTCTTGTGAAACAAAATCGATCACCGTGGTAGTGCCCCCAAAAGCGGCGGCTTTCGTACCCGTGTAATGATCGTCTGAGGAAACCGTTCCGAACATGGGGAGGTCAAGATGAACATGAGCGTCCACGCCACCCGGCAAGATCAGCAGTCCGCTGGCGTCAACGATCTTCTCGCTGCCATCCAATGGGAGCTGCCTGCCCGTTTGAATGACCTTTTCTCCATCAATTAAAAGATCGACCTTTTCTTGTGCTTGTTCGGTCACGAGGGTGCCGTTTGTAAAAAGTGTTCGCATGCTCCTCCTCTCTCAAAATATTGACGGTTGGTTGTGCACCAATTCTACCAGCATTGAGAAGTTGCTAAAACTCGGAAAAATCCTGTGAGTCCCCGGGATCATGGATCTGCCCAAAAAATGCCAGCAGGTCCTCTTCTGAAAATAACGCCGGTTGATCAGGTTGGTTTTGCCTGTTATAAGTCCCATTCCTTTCACGCAAACATTTCCACAACACCTCACGCTCATCAGATTGCACCACCAGATCATTGATGACCTTGGCTCGATTCATCAACGATCCCAGAGTATAAAAGAATGTGATCCTTTTCCATTTTCCGGCTGGGATGCTGGTGGACAAGGGCTGAAGAGGTCCAAGTTGGATCTTGTAATATTCCTCCCCGGCGCGAGGATGATGCGGTTCTTCTCGCAATAGTGCCGCCCGCGTGGTCAATTCGTGACCTTGGACCTCGGCGAAATTTTCGATGCGCCAGCGGTGCGCCTCTCCAAAATTGCCGCATTGATAAAAAGCCAGATAGTCCACTTCGATCAGTTTGGGCGCCATCCGAAGCGGAATGCGGTACCATCCCAGCAATCTGGCAATTTCGTAATCTCTTGGATTTGGCAGGATGGCAATCAAAAAAAGAGCAGTATCAGAAAAAGTGTTCACAGGTCTTTTCCTTTCCCCTGATTGCGATCATACCTTTGTATTGTATAGCATTTGTCTGAAATGGCACCGATTTTTTTCAGAAACTTTGTGGTTCAGAAATTTGGATCAATAATAATTGCATCAATAAGTGTAGAAATCGCCCTCCGGATTTTTTTATTCCATTTCAGGAAAATGAAAAAGGACCTGTCAAGTTCGCAGGTCCTTTAAGCATGAAACGATGTTGTTTTTACAGCAAACCGGTGCGTTCGTTGAACGCCATGATCAGGTTGTCGATCTTTTCAACTTCACCTTGAACCGTCGTCCAATAATCCGGTTCGTACCATTGGTCCTGAATTTCTTCGTAGGTCTTGCCCTGTTGTTCGACCCAGGTGTAGTACTTCAGGTTGTGTACCCGCTTACGGGATTCATAGGTCAGCTCTAACAGATTGTCGCTGGTAACGCCTTCCAGATCGCGAGCGTAAACAGCAGCGGCATCCGCTTCTGTGAATGGACCAAAATCTTTGCGCATTTCATCGATCCGGCTGCTGTAAAGTTGCATGGAATCGGTCAAAACGGTGATCACCACGTCATTTTCACCAAGTTCATAGTATTTGGCGTACTTGACCGCGGAAAGGACATTGGCGATGCCGGAAAAACCCAGCAAATGCAGTTGAGCCACGATCTCTTTGGGAACGCCTTTTTTGATCAAATACTTGTGACCTTCAGGTTCATTGAATAAGCGCATGATGTTCACGACCGCGTTGTCGTCAATGGCAACAATCATGTCGGTATTCTTGACGTTATGGATCCAGGGAACGTGCTTGTCGCCGATGCCCTCAATGCGATGAGCCCCGAAACCATTGTTCAGCAACGTGGGACATTGCAGCGCTTCACTGGCAATGATCTTGCTGGTCGGATAAACCTGCTTAAGATAGTCACCACAGCCAATGGTCCCCGCTGAACCGGTGGTGAGCGCCACCCCGCGGAAGCTGTCTCCGGGTTTTAATTCCTTATTGAGCACTTCCTGCATGGCATGTCCGGTCATTTCATAATGCCAAAGGTAATTGCCGAACTCGTCAAACTGATTGAAGATCACCAGATCCTCGCCGGATTTTCGCAATTCCCAGCATTTATCAAAGATCTCCTTAACGTTGGATTCCGTGCCGGGTGTTGCGATCACTTCACCGGCAATGCTCTTCAACCAGTCGAAGCGTTCCTTTGACATCCCTTCCGGAAGAATGGCGATGGATTCACATCCCATCAGGGCGGAATCATAGGCGCCTCCCCGGCAATAATTGCCGGTGGACGGCCAGACTGCTTTTTGCCGGGAGGGGTCAAACTGACCGGTCACCAGGCGGGGAACAAGACATCCGTATGCGGCGCCAACCTTGTGCGCGCCGGTTGGGAACCACTTGCCTACCAGTGCGATCACACGTGCCTTGGTCCCTGTGATGCTGGATGGCAATTCCATGTAATTGACGCCGCCAAAGGAGCCGCCTTTTTCGACCGGTTCGTTCTTCCAAGTGATGCGGAAAAGATTGCGTGGATGCACATCCCACAAACCGATCGAGCGCAGCTCATCCTTGATTTTCGCCGGGATCAGATCCGGGTTTTTCATCTGCGCGAAGGTTGGCAGAATGATGTTTTTCTCCCTCACTCGTTCAATTGTGGTTTTTAATCGATCTTCGTTAACTGATAAGTCAATTTGTGCCATTTACTCTACTCCATTTTTTATTTTTCTTTTGCATCAGGAGCTTCGCTGGTTATATACAACGGGCGTCCTTTAGCTTCATCATAGATCCTGCCAACATATTCCCCCAGGATCCCCAAGCAAATCAACTGGACACCCCCTAAGAACAGAACGGCAATCAAGGTGGTTGCCTGCCCCAGAAAGGACTGAGTTCCCAACAGACGTAATACGATCACGACCGGAATGGCCAGGATGCTGATCCCCGCAGAGATGAAACCGAACACCATGGCGATCTGAAGCGGCATGTAGGAAAAACTGGTTACAGCCGTAAGCGCCAGCCTGATCATTTTCTTGAGAGGATATTTGGTCTTGCCGGCAAACCTGGCAGCGCGCTTATAGGGTACACCGATGGTTTTATATCCAACCCATGCAGACAGCCCGCGCAAGAAGCGGTGCCGTTCACGCATCTGATTCATCACATCGACCACTTTGCGATCCAGCAACCTGAAATCGCCCGTGTTCATCGGGATCTTGACGTCCGTGATGCGGTAGATGATCTTGTAAAACGCGGCAGCTGTGGCCTTCTTGAAAAAGGTCTCCCCTTCTCTTTCGGTGCGCAAAGCGTATACAACCTCATACCCCTCGCGCCACTTCGCGATCAATTCCAGAATGACTTCTGGCGGGTCTTGCAGGTCGGCATCAATGATGATGGCGGCATCGCCGCGGCAATAATCCAACCCGGCCGTGACTGCGATCTGATGTCCAAAATTTCGGGCAAAGATCACAGGCCTTACTTTTTTATCTTTTTTACACAGCTCGCGGATCATCTCGGTCGATCCATCACTCGATCCATCATCCACCATCACGAATTCCCAGGCTTCGCCGGTGGAATTCATCACCTCGCTGACCCGCTGGTAAAGCTCATTAAAACACCCTTTCTCATTATAGATCGGGGCAATGATGGAGAAAACAGGCTTCATCTTCCCTATCCCTCTATTTCTTTAAATATTGCTTCAGTGATTTCATGGATGGTTCGATGACCGGAGCTTCTTTAACAGCCATCATGGCAGCCCGGATGTCTTTCAGCCCGTTGCCGGTGCTGATCACCACCACGGGGTCATCCTCGTGAATTTGTCCGCTTGAAATGGCCTTCACAAGGCCAACATACGCCGTGGAGCCTGCCGGTTCCACAAAGATGCCGTAAGGTCCCAATTCGCCGATCCCTTTGATGATCTCTTCGTCAGAGACCGTGATATATGCCCCGCCGGTTTCTTTGGCAGCCCTTACCGCGCGCACGCCGTCCCTGGGCAGGTCCACGCTGATGGAATCGGCCAGGGTGGTCGCTGAAACCGGAATGATATCTTCTGAATTGGCAAAGAAAGCCTTGGCGATGGCGGCTGATTTTTCTGATTGCACGCCGAAGATCCGGGGCATTTGTTTCAACCAGCCGAGATGCATCAAATCCTTAAACCCCTTGTGCAACCCGGAAATGATGTTCCCGTCCCCAACCGAAACAAAAACGCACAACGGTTTGGCATCATCCGCCATGTTCAGGCAGATCTGCTCCCATATCTCGAAGGCACCGGTCTTCTTGCCTTCCGCGGTGAACGGATTGTATCCCGTGTTGCGGCAGTACCAGTTGAACTCTTTGGAGGCCTCAATGGTCAGATCAAAGGCGGAATCATAATTGCCATCCACCAGAATGACCTCGGCACCGTAGATCAGCAATTGTGCGATCTTGGCCTGTGGTGCGGTCTTTGGAGCAAAGATGATCGCTTTTTGACCAATGGCCGCCGCCATCCCGGCCAGCGCCGCGCCGGCGTTTCCCGTGGACGCGGTGACAACCACTTCAGCCTGGATCTCCCGCGCCCGACCGACTACGATGGAGGAGGCTCTATCTTTGAAGGACGCGGTCGGGTTTTTTCCCTCGTCTTTCAGCCAGAAATCTTTCAACCCAAGTTTCTGCTTGAGGGCCGGAGGGGAATACAAAGGCGTCCATCCCGCGCAGCGCAGGGGGGTGCCGTCACCTCCCGGGTCTGGGATTGGCAAAAGAGGCAAATATCGCCATAGCGAAAAATCATTCCGAGATGTGATATCTTCAGGCTGGTATTTTTGTTTGATGTGCTCGTAATCGAGCACAACATCCAGGTTCCCCCCGCATTGTTCACACGCATAGAGTATCGGAGCCTGTAAATATTCCTTGTGACAGATCGAACACTTATAACCAAGATATTGTGACATTCTAATGTTCCTATTCCTTCTCAAATGGAATTCCCAAAGCCGCTGGCGGAGAGGTTTTCATTGAACGCAGCACTTTGGCAATCGTACGCCTTACATTTTCTGGTAGGCCCGCCAGGGTGCGATCCACCCAATCAGCATTACCTATGTTGACGAACAACAAGGCTAGGATCATCAGCGGGAAAGGCGCCACCTGAAAAATGCGGGAATTGACGTTTGGTAGCAAAGGCTGCAGAACGATTCCCAGGTATTGCAGCACGACAAAGAAATATGACCCTAACGCACCTTTGATGGGATGCCAGGCACCGAAAATGGTGATCGCCAAAATGATCCAGCCAATGCCGTCAAAGCCTGAAAGTTGGCCGTTCCAGGTTTTTACACTGAGAGAATACAGCGCTCCGCCGATGCCTACCAGTCCGCCACCGATGCCGGTGTAAATATAACGCATACGGTTGACGTTAACCCCGCGAATATAGGCCGCAGAAGGTCTTTCGCCGATACCCTGCAAGATCAAACCCTGATGTGTCTTGTAGATCCAGAAATAACACACGAAGATCAAAAGGTAACTGCAATACGTCAGGATGGTCTGTTTAAAAAGGATCGGACCGATGAACGGGATTTCAGACAGGAACGGGATCGCCACCTGAGGTAAAAGCATGACGGGTTTTCCAACATAGGGAGCGCCCAAAAAATAGGCCAGGCTTTTTGTGGCAATGGCCAGCACGTACCCGACCGCCACCTGAGATTGGTTGAGTGAGATGGACATAAACGCGATCAACAAAGCCACGGCGGCGCCAACAGCAGCAGCCGCTAAAAAACCAAGCACAAAATTGTTCGTCTGCGTCCCCACGGCAAACCCCACCATGGCGGTCAGGATCAGGCTGCCGTTCAGCGACAGATTGATGATGCCTGCTTTTTCGGTGATCGTCTCACCGATCACACCAAAGATCACCGGTCCGGCCCATGCAAAGATGGATCCAATGCTAAAAGCCAGTGCGCTGCTATCCATTTTGCGCTCCTCTGTTCTTTCTGATTATATGCCTGCGGATGCCATCCATGATCAACACAAAGACCACCAGCGCGCCCTGGATCACACCAGCCAGGTTTGAATCCAGCCGGAGGTCGATACCAAGGCTTGCGGCCCCTTTACTGATGGCAATGAAAACAAAGGCGATGGGCGCCGTGATTAAAGGCTGGATGTTGGCCAGCATGCCGACCATCAATCCCAGGTAACCGTATCCGCCGGAAATATTGTTACGCAACACATGATTAAAACCCGTCACCTGCAGGGCTCCGGTCAATCCAGCCAGCAACCCGCATAAAACAAAGGCCAGAAGCATGTATCGGTTGGTGGGAATGCCAAGGAGAAAAGATGATTTACTGTTCTTCCCCACCGCTTTTAGTTTGAGTCCAAAATAAGTCCCCTGAAGGATAATGGCCACCACGATGATGCATACGATCGCGATACCCAGCGCCCAAAGGCTGAGGTAACTGCCTTCGATCTGCGGCAGCCAATACTTTCCCTCGAGCATTTTTGTCGAACCATTGGCCACACCCTCCGGCTTCCACGGACCGTAAACGAGAAAGAGCATGACGGCATCGGCGATGAAGTTAAACCCCAACCCGCCAAAGATCTCATTCACACCGCCGTAATTTTTCAATAAGCCCACGAGGAGCGCCCAAATTGCCCCACCAAGGATACCGGCCAGGATGCTCAACAGGATAACCAATCCCGGTGCGGTTTGACTGCCTTCAAAAATACGGAACACCCCATAAGTGAGGATGGCCCCCATCGTGACCTGGCCTTCCACGCCAATGTTCCATAAACCGGCGGTGAAGGTGAACATGAGACCCAGAGAAGCTAAAACGAGTGGCACCCAGGCTTGCAGCACTTGCGTAATGGAGTCGGTGGAACCAAATGCGCCAGTCCATATCACTTCAAAAACTTTCAGCGGATTGGCTTTCATCACCCACACTAACAGGCTGGTAAAAACCAGCGCCATGACCACGGCCAGGAACAAGGAACTGAAACGGTTCGTTAGAAGCAAGTTAAAAAAAGATATGCGGTTGGGGGCATGATTTTGTTCATTTTCCATGTTGATCATCCTTCTCCTAACTTTTCCCAACCCTTGCCGCCGATCAACTCCCCGATCTTTTCCACGGTCACACTAGCCGAATCCAGCGGCTTTGATACCCTGCCGCCAAAAAAGACCAGTATCCGGTCACTATAGAGCGAAATTTCATCGAGATCGGAAGAGATGAAAATAATGCTTGCGCCTTCCGTGCAGCGTTGTTTCAATTTACTCCAAATATACTGGGAAGATTCAATATCAAGCCCTCGTGTGGGATGGTCCAGTAGAAGCAGCCGCAGAGGCTGTCTCAATAAAGCCAGCTCCGCCCGCTGCTGGTTGCCGCCTGATAGAGACTCGATCTTGTTTTCTGCGGTTCCCTTGATATTGAATTCCTGGATCCTTTGCTCGGCAAACTTCTGAACTGCTTTGGAGTCGACGAAAAAACCGTCCTGTTTTTCAGCCAGTGTGAAATGCTCTCGGAGGTCCAATCCGGCTATCAATCCCTCTTCCAGCCTCGCGGCTGGTAAAAATGAGATCCCGTGATCCTTGTAATCAAAATAATGTCTACCGACAAAATCCCTTTTTGAACCCTCTTCTTCGTGCAGCCAGATCTTCCCCCCTGAGGGGCGGATGATGCCTGCTAAAGCGCGCAGGATCAGAACCTGCCCAGATCCTTCCATTCCCGCCAGGCCGATTACCTCACCTTTTTGTATCGAAAAATTGACATCTCGTATGGGTAAACGAACGTCATCGATCTGCAGACCGCTGACCTCGATATTTACTTTTTCCTGTGCGCAGCATTTTCTGTCACTGCGAGCCAATGTCTTGCCAAACATCATTTCAACCAGTTTGTTGCTGTCGTAAGGTGGAACCGCCTCACCCACATGCCTCCCCTGCCTGAAGACGGCAACCTTCGTGCATAAAGACATCACTTCTTCAAGCTTGTGAGAAACAAAGAGGATCGCCTTTCCCTGCTGGGTCAACTGGCGCACCATCGCAAATAACTGTTTTTTTTGTTCTTCCGAAATACCAGTGGTCGGTTCATCCAGAATGAGCACTTCCGCCCCCAGCCACAACAACCGGATGATCTCGAGTTGCTGTCTTTCTCCCACCGATAAGTCTTCGATATAAGTATCAGGGGAGATCGAAAAATTGAACTGTCTGGTAAGCGCTTCAAATTCTTCACGTACTTTTTTTCGATCCGGGATCATTCCCTCGCGACTCCCCAGGATTAAATTGTCGATGACCTTAAAAGGGGGGAAGTCCAAAGGGTCCTGGTGGAGCATGCCGATCCCCAAACGCGCCGAATCGGCCGGGGAAGAGATATTGACTTCCCTGCCATCTAACAGAATCTTGCCGGAATCATAAGAAATGAAACCTGAAAGGATTTTCATCAGTGTGCTTTTGCCCGCTCCGTTTTCCCCCAAAATACCCTGCACTTCTCCGGAACGAACGCTCAGCGAGATATCATTGTTGGCATGAACTTTGCCAAAAGTCTTATGAATATTGCTTACTTCAACATCCATGGGACCTCAATTGTTCGGTTTCATTAAAAGGGAAGGCAGAGGTTTCTGCCTTCCCTTTCGAATCAAAGGTTTACTCGGCCACGCTGTCGCCGGTCATGCCCTCAAGAAGCTGGGGCAGATACCAAATCTGCTGCGGGGTCGCTTCAACACCATCAGCCAAAAATTCGCTTCCGTCCTGATAGTTCAAAGGACCGGTCCACAGGTTCAATCCACCGGCCAGTTCGGCGATGAATTGATCCAATTGTGCGGAATTTTCTTCTGAAAGTCCGTCACTCTTCTTAAAACCGATCACTGATGTATCAGGATTGTTGATGTCGCTCCAATCCGGTCCGCCCCAAACAAACTGGCGGGTATAGGTGCCCTCTTTTACTGATTGCAGCAAGGGCAGCATCATGACGCCCCAGTTGAAGTAAGGAACACCCAGGCAGGCATCGGGAGCCACGTCGCAGGCTTTTTCATAGTCATATTGCACGGCGTAGACATCCTGCCCCTGATCGCGGAATTTCTTGGCTTCGGTAACCGCTTCGGTGGAGTCAATACCTGAAATGACCACATCATAGCCATCCGTGAAGAAGGTATCAGCAACCTGGGAAGGATCCAGCGTCACACCGGGGATATTGAACCACATGCCGATCCAAACCACTTTGAAATCAAGCGGGGTGGTCTGATTTTCGATATTCTTCCAGCAGTAATCCGCGCCAAGATAGGCGGCGGCGGCCAGGCGGCGGGTTTCATCATTGATCAATGGACCAAGGAAACCAACTTTACCCGTCTTGGTGGTCAGGGCTGCGGCGCAGCCAGCCATCATTTTACCGTATTCCATCTCGCCCATCAGATCGCTTTCGTTCTTCATATCGGGCATATAGCGTTCACCATCTTCCCAGGCAAAGTCACCGGAAAGCCAGATCACGGGCACATCGGGATGAGCGGCTGTGAATTCTGTCACGCCGTCTTTCATGTCATCAGAGTTGAAGATGATCGCTTTGGCGCCGCGTGAAAGCAATTGTTCGGCAAACTGGGCCGCGGTGGTGTTGGGGTTGGCAGCCACATTGACGTTCTCGGCATAGATCAATTCCGCCCCTTCGATCCTCTCGACGGCGTACTGAGCGCCGACATAGGTGGCCGTGCTCCAGCCGTTATCGGTGATGGGGCCTACGGTCAAAATGCCAACCACGAATGGTTCTTCTTCCACAGGGGCGGGGGCTTCGGTCTCTTCTACGACAACAGGGGCCTCAGTGGCAACCGGGGCTTCCGTGGCGGCCGCTTTGGGTGCACAAGCAGCCAAAGCAAGGACAAAAACCAGCATAAGGCTTACAACTGTCCAAATGCGTTTTGAAAACATGAATTCTCCTCCTTGAATTTAGGTAAATACTTGTCTTGTTCAATGGATCAACTTGGAAGCTGGCAAACTATTGCTCGTCTACTCACCTCCTTTCTATTGACTTACAAGAGATTGTTTACTCTAAATGGTGATTTGCTCATGTTGTTCATACAACAATTGTCCTAATTTTATCTTACTGTCCAAAAATCAGAAGTACATTCAAACTTAAAATTATTCGAAGAGGGTTACACCGTTTAAGTATAACCCTCTTTATGAAAACTAATCTCGCGTGATCCGCGTTCCGGTTTCGCCTTTTAATGCACGGCCGATGTTTTCAGGATTCGTGATCAACGCTTCCTTGCCGCCGTTCTCAAGATACATGATGATGGCTTTGATCTTGGGGGCCATGGAACCCTTGGCAAAATGGATGCCTTCATCCAGATAAGCCTTGGCTTCCGCCAGGGTCATGTGATCCAGCCATTTTTCATCAGGTTTGCCGTAATTGATGGCCACTTTTTCAACTGCGGTTGAGATCATGAAAAGGTCAGCCTTGATCAATTGCGCCAGCAGACTGCTCGCGAAATCTTTATCGATCACTGCGGCAACACCTACACTGCCTCCTTTTCCGTTATCGATGACTGGGATGCCGCCGCCGCCGACGGTGATGACCACCGTTCCGGTTTCGATCAGCGTCTTGACGGAATCAAGTTCCACCACTTCCTTCGGCATGGGAGAAGCGACCACACGCCTCCAACCGCGTCCGGCGTCTTCCACCACGTTCCAGCCAAGATCGGCTTCACGTTTTTTCGCGTCAGCTTCTTCCATAAATCCACCAATGGGTTTGGTCGGATTTTGGAAGGCGGGATCGTTCTTATCCACTTTCACCTGTGTCACCACGGTGGCAACCGGTTTTTTGATGCCACGGCGGATCAATTCGTTCTGCAAGGTTTGTTGCAGAGAATACCCGATCGCGCCCTGGCTGTCCGCGCCGCAGACATCCAGAGGGACTTCGTGCATGCCTTCCACCTTGGCGGCAATTTCAGACCGGCGCAGGATGAAACCAACCTGCGGCCCGTTTCCGTGACCGATGGCTACATCCCAACCGGCTTCGATCATATCGGCAATGTGTTTGGTAGTTTCTGCGGCAGCGGTGTATTGATCTTCAACGGTTACCTTTTTGGGATCAAGGATGAGGGAGTTTCCACCAACTGCAACAACTGCGATTTTTGACATACGAATATTCCTTTTCTATTAAATATTTTTTTAACTCATGGTCAAAGCCATGACCGCCTCTTGCACGTGCATGCGGTTTTCGGCTTCATCATAAACAACGGATTGCGGGCCATCCATGACGCCGTCGGTCACTTCGATGTTACGATCTGCAGGCAAAGGATGCATGTAAATCGCGTCCGGTTTCGCCAGTTTCATGCGCCGCTCATCGGTGATCCAACTCTCATACTTCTTAATGATCCTGGCGCCTTCATCGGGGTCAGGCGTATGAACCATGGCTCCCCAGGATTTTGCATAGATAATGTCCGCGTCCTTAAAGGCCTCATCCATGTCATCCACCACCTCAAAGCCAACGCCAAACTTCTTCGCCTGTTCCTGAGCCTGGTCCATGATTTCAGGCATTAACTTGAATTCAGGGGGATGGGCCAGCACCACGTCCATGCCAAAACGCGGCATTTGCAAGACCAGTGACTGCGGAACGGACATCGGTTTTTGATAAGAAGCTGCATAAGCCCACGAGACGACCATTTTTTTACGTCTCAAGTCGCGCCCTTTTTTCTCCACGATGGTCATCAGATCTGCCAGGCACTGGAAGGGATGATAGACATCGCATTGCATGTTCAAAATGGGAACACGTGAAGCCTTGGCCACCTCATTCAGATACCCGTTGCCGACGCCCCAATCCACGTGCCGGATTGCGATGCCGTCAAAATAGCGGCCGAAGATCTCTCCGATCTCTTTGGGCGTATCCCCGTGAGAGATTTGCGTGGTGCGTGATTCAATGAAAGCGGCGTGACCGCCCAGGTGAGCCATACCGGCTTCGAAGGATCCGCGTGTGCGTGTGCTGCTAAAGAAGAACAGCATGGCGAGCACCTTGTCACGCAAATATGGGGTCAACTCATTTAATGCGCGCTTTCTCTTCAGATCGAAAGCCACGTCGAGGACGGTCTCAACTTCCTCTTTGCTGAAATCGAGATCGCCGATCAGATCACGTCCGTGTAAAAATGTCTGCATAATACCTCCTGCCTTTGGATCGCCTGTCTGAAAAGGTTCAGGCAGGCATGAAATTCATCTTATTCCATTTTGCCAAGCACAAGGGCGATCAATGCCATGCGCATGACCACACCGTTGAAGGCTTCCTGCCAGTAGCGTGACCAGCGGGTGATATCCACATCCGGAGGAATTTCATCCATACGCGGCAAGGAGTGAAGCAGGATGGCGTCTGATTTGGCTTTTGTGGCCAGCAATTCACGGGTGATCTTGTAATTGTCGGGGGTCAATCCGTGTTCACCGGCTTCCTGGCGAGATTTGGTGTAATCTGGCTGCACAACCGGTTCAACCAGAATGACATCGGCTTTGGCGATGGCCTGCTCAACGTGTTCAGCTTCAGAAAAGTTGACGTTGTAGCGTTTTAACTCTTCCTTGTACTCCGGCGTGAGGGTCATTTCAGGCGGAGCCACGAAGGTGATCGGGCAGTCGAACTGTGATAGGGCGTAGCCCAATGAATGCATGGTGCGCATACGCATATCGCCAACAGCCAACCAGGTCAATCCATCAATGGTGCCTTTTTCAGTCAGCACGGTGTAAAGATCGGTGAGGATTTGGGTGGGATGTTCGCCCCAGCCATCGCCTCCATTAATAATGGGAATCGACGCCCACTTGGCAGCTTCCTGAGGCGCGCCTTGTTGGAAGTGGCGCATGACAATGACATCGCCGTAATACTCGAGCATCTTGACGGTATCTTTGATGGATTCCTGGTACCAGTCACCGGCGCGGGTCATTTTCGCGTCAGAAAAACCGGTAACATGACCGCCCAAACGGTGCATGGCGGCTTCATGAGCCAGGCGGGTACGGGTGCTCGGTTGATAAAAAGCGGTGACAAGCGTTTTCTCGGCACACAGGTCACTGTTGCGCCTGCTTTTGGCAATGGGCGCCATTTCATCGGCAGTCTCAAAAACGTGGAAAAATTCTTCCCTTTCAAACTCTTTCAATGACAAGATATCACGACCAGCAAAACTACGCATATTAAACCTCCTGAAAAAATAAGACTTGCAAAAGTATCAACCCTGTTGGATTGGAGATATTTCTCTTCGATCGATAATCATTACTCCTTTCTATTCTGTTACTCGATCACGCGAAACCGTTTTCTACCCTACGGATAACGTGAAAACGGAAATATCCTGGCAAAAAGTAACTTTGTGAAAAATCCACCACCTCATTGGATTCACTGTAAAGACATGCCGAAAGCGAAAGTAGCACATCTCCTCGTTGAAGCTCCAGTTTTCGGCCGATTTCCGCCGAAGCGGCAACAGCCTGTATGTCGGTTAATGACTTGGATAGTTTTAATTTTCCTTGTCCCAGAATGAAATCCAACACGGAACCGGTAAATCCGGCCTGCAGTTCCTCTTCCGTCAAGATCCCCGGACGTAGAATATCCGTCAAATATGCCACAGGCCTGCCTTCGGCATGGATCACACGGGAGATTTTCACAAGCGGACTGCCTTCTTCAACCTTTAATTTTTCGCTCTCTTCGCTGTTTGCTTCAATTTCCCTGATCTGTAACGCGCCCATGGAAACTTTCAAACCAATTTTCTTGGCCAGACGTTCGATGCTTTCCAATACCTCGAGACCGGTTTCGATCACCTTTGCCTGGCTTACCACAAAGGTCCCCACGCCCTGTCTGCGGCGGATCAACCCCTGGCCTTCGAACGTGCGCATTCCTTCACGCAAGGTGGCGCGTGAAACACCCAGCTGGCGTGCGAGTTCTGGTTCCGCCGGCAGCCGTTCGCCTGCCGGGGTTTCGGCGATCAATTGCGCCAGTTTTCCCTGCAGCATTTGAAACGGATGCTGGTTTTCCACCTTCAAATTACTCTCCATGATTCGTTAACCCCTGTCCTTTTTGGTTTCATCCGGTTCCAGAACCGGAATGAATTCAAATCTCGTCACATCCACCAATCCCAGGTCTGAGATCCTTAATTCGGGAATGACCACCAGGCCGAGCAAACTCAACTGCATGTTGGGATTGTTCAACTCACATCCGCACATCTTGAATCCATCCAGAACTGTTCCGGCTTTTTGTGCGACAACCTCGGCCGGCTCGTTGGACATCAGTCCCGCCACCGGCAGTTCCACCTTCCCGAGCACCTCTCCCTGACGAACCACGATCTGCCCGCCGCCGCATTTGGCCAGTTCATTGGCCGCCGCGGCCATATCCGCTTCATTCGTTCCCACCACCACCATGTGGTGGCTGTCATGTGCCACCGTGCTGGCAATCGCGCACGGCACGTTAAAACCGAATCCACTGACCAGGCCAACCTGAATGCGGCCGGTCGCCTGGTGTCTTTCCACCAGGGCGATCTTGGCCAGATCCCTGCGCAGGTCTGGCTTGATTTCTCCACCCTGCGGCTGCACAGTCATGGTGAGATGTTTGGTGGGTGCCTGGTTCTCGATCACACCGATTACGTTGGCCTTTTGCGGCACGTCACTTTCCGCCTTAAGCACAAAATCCTCGGCCATCAGCGGCTTCGCCAGACGCACGGATTGTGTCGCCCAATCCGGATAGGTGATCTTGGGCAGGTTCACCTGCCAGTTTCCATCCCTGACCACCTCGATCCCTTTGGCGAACACGCGTTCAACCTTGAACTTCTTCAGGTCTTTCACCAACAGGATGTCCGCGTATCGTCCCGGGGCGATCAGCCCCATCTCGCGAGACACACCAAAATGATCCGCGGTGTTGATCGTGGCCATTTGGATGGCCGTCATCGGGTCAAGACCTTCGTCGATGGCATGCCTGATGACCCTGTCCATGTGACCTTCGGTAAATAAAGTGCCTGAATGGCTGTCATCCGTGCAGAGCATGAATCCGCGCGCTGAGAGGCCCAGTTTTGTGACGGCTTTCACCTGCTCCGCCACGTCATGCCATGACGAACCATAGCGCATCATCACCTTGATGCCCTGGCGCGCCCTGGCAACAGCACCTTCGCTGGTCGTTCCCTCGTGATCGTCCTGCGCTCCCCCGGCGGCGTAAGCGTGAAAATCCCTGCCAAAATCCGCTGAAGGATAATGTCCACCGATGACCTTACCGGCTGAACGGGTGGATCGCATTTCAGCGTGCACTTTTTCATCCCCGGCACACACGCCAGGATAATTCATCATCTCGCCCAGGCCGATGATTCCCGGCCAGGTCAAGGCTTCAGCCACCTCTTCTGGACCGAGGTCCGCCCCTGGCGTTTCGAAGCCCGGGGAGGAAGGTACACAAGAGGGCACTTGCACAAACACGTGGATTGGCTGCTTCGCCGCGTCATCCACCATGATCTTTACACCGCGCAGCCCAAAAACGTTGGCGATCTCATGGGGGTCAATGAACATGCCCGTCGTCCCATGAGGCACGACCGCCCTTACAAACTCGGTTACCGTCACCATGCCCGACTCTACGTGCATGTGCGCGTCCAGCAGTCCCGGCACAAGGAACATGCCCTGCGCGTCAATGACGACTGTGTCCGCTCCAATGGTATGTTCCGCGCTCCCGCCTACCCAGGCGATACGTCCCTTCAAAATGGCCACGTCGGTGTTGGGGAGGATCTCGCCAGTCTGCACGCAAACCCATTTGCCGTTGCGGATCAATATCTGGGCGGGTACGCGTCCCATGGCACAGGCGGTCAATTCACGTGTATCAAGCAGTTTGAAGGAATCCATTTTCATCCCTTGTTTGGTCTCAATTGAGCAGCCTTTTGGCAGCCTTATTATGCTTTTCAATATGCGCCGCCAGGTCAAGACCGGTCAGGTTGCCATCCTTGACGACCGCCCTGCCGTGTACGTAGTTCAAATCTACCTGGCGTGACTGGCAAAACACAAGCGCCGCAAGGGGATCATGCAAGGCCCCCGCGAACTCCAGGTGATTGAGTTTAAAACCAATAAAATCGGCGCATTTACCGGTCTCAAGGGATCCGATGTCTGTGCGACCTAAAACGGCGGCACCGCCGCGTGTGGCCACCTCGAGTGCCTGCCGGGCGGTGAAGATCTCTTCACCCGTCGACGAGAGGGAAGCACCCTCCAATCCGGCCTTTAACCGTGCCAGCAGCATGGCCTGTCGGGCTTCGGCGAGCATGCTTGAACCATCATTGCTGGCGGAACCATCCACGCCCAGGCCAACTTTTACTTTGGCTTCCAGGAAGGCACGCAGCGGGGCAATACCCGATGCCAGTCTCATGTTCGAAGACGGGCAGTGTGCCACGCCACATCCATTTTTGGCGTACACCTCGATCTCGTCCTGCGATACGTGCACGGAATGCGCAAACCACACGTCTTCCCCGACCCAATCGAGAGATTGCATGTATGCCACCGGCCGGTATCCAAATTTCTGCTGGCAGAATTCCTCTTCGTCCTGTGTCTCGGCTAAATGCGTGTGCAGGTGCACTCCGTATTTTCGTGCGAGGACGGCACTCTCTTTCATTAAGACACCCGTAACGCTGAAGGGTGAGCAGGGCGCCAAAACGATCTGTACCATGGATCCGGGCTCCGCGCGGTGGTATTTGCAGATCAAGCGTTCGGAGTCTTCAAGGATCTTGTCTTCGTCATCCACCACGCTGTCTGGGGGCAGCCCGCCCTTGCTTTCGCCCAGGCTCATCGATCCCCTGGAGGCATGCAGTCGCAAACCAACTGCCTCTGCCGCATCGATCTCGTCATCCAGGCTGGAGCCGTTGGGGAATAGATACAGGTGGTCTGAGGCCGTTGTGCAGCCTGTGAGGGCCAGTTCTGCCAGCGCAGTCTGCGTGGAGACTCGAATGTCCTCTGAGGTCATCCGCGCCCAGATCGGATAGAGTGTCTTCAGCCAGTTGAAAAGGTTCGCGTCTTGCGCGGCCGGGACGGCGCGGGTGAGGGTTTGATAGAAATGATGATGCGTATTGACCATGCCGGGTAAGATGATGTGACCGCTTGCATCCACCACCTCATCGGCCTGGTTGGGTAATTGCAGGGTCGGACCAGCCTTCTCAATAAATCCATCCCGAATAAAAAGACCACCATCCGGTATTTCCCGTCGGTGGTCATCCATTGTGACCAATAGATCGGCGTGTTTTACAAGTAGGGTTGACATTGCGATCATCCTTTTTTGAGGGATTCGCTCAATATAAACGAATTGTCTGACAATTGCTTACCTAAACAGTTTACAAGGTTTCTTATAAAAAGTCAATTGTCTGACAACACATTCAACCCTGACATTAATCTTAATCTTGCAACTCCGCCGCGCGGAGCGTGTTTTTAAGCAGCATGGCGATGGTCATCGGGCCGATCCCCCCCGGAACGGGTGTGATAGCCGATGCCACCTCTGCCACTTCCTCATAATCCACATCGCCCACGATGCGATACCCTCGCGGCCTGCTCGCATCCTCCACATGATTGATGCCCACATCGATCACCACCGCGCCAGGTTTTACCCAATCACCTTTGACCATTTCGGCCTTCCCCACGGCCGCCACCAGCACATCCGCCCGGCGGATGATCTCGGCCAGGTTGCGGCTGCGTGAATGACAAATGGTGACCGTGGCGTTGGCCCTTACCAGCAGCAGTGCCACCGGCATGCCCACGATATTGGATCTTCCCAGAACTACTGCGTTGGCTCCCTCCAGGCTTTCCATTTCTTTTTCCAATAAGTACATACAGCCTGCCGGTGTGCAGGGCACGAAAAACGGATCCCTGCCCTTTTGGGCCAACCGCCCGATGTTGAGGGGATGAAAACCATCCACGTCTTTTTCCAGCGAGATCGATTTGAGCACTCGTTCCTCATCTATGTGTGAAGGCATCGGCAGCTGCACCAGAATGCCGTTCACTTTTTTATCCGCGTTCAGGTCGCTCACTAGCTTTTCAACCTCTGCCTGGCTGGCCGTGGCAGGCAATTCGTGTCCGAAGGATTCAATTCCGGCTTCCAGACAGGCCTTGTGCTTGGAGCGTACGTAATCATGCGATGCCGGGTCTTCTCCCACCAACACGGTTGCCAGGCCAGGCCGGGTTTTACCCGCCTTGATGCGCCCCTCCACCGCGAGTCCCACTTCCGCGCGGATTTCCTTGGCCGCCAGTTTTCCATCAATGATCCTTGCCGTCATCATTCACCGCCTTTTAAGATTCTTTGCTTTAATTATACAAGGTTTGGATTCCAGACGCTTTCCTCGTGATAGAATAATTCTGGAATCCGAAAGGGTAAAGGCGTATGAGTAAAATTTGTGTCATTGGCACCGGCTATGTTGGATTGGTGACCGGCACCTGTTTCGCCGACCTCGGCAACCAGGTGACCTGCCTCGATACGGACCCCGTCCGCATCCAGGGGCTCATGCAGGGACGCATGCCCATCTACGAGCCCGGGCTGGAGCAGATCGTCAGACAAAACGTGGAGGCCAAACGCCTCACTTTTTCGCAAGACCATAAAACCGCCCTTGCCGGCACTGAATACGCTTTCATCGCCGTCGGCACCCCTTCAGGGCAGGACGGTGAAGCGGATCTTCAGTTCGTCAAGGCTGCGGCTGAATCCATCGCCGACCTGGTGGAATCGCCCGTGGTGATCGTCAACAAATCCACTGTGCCGGTGGGCACGGGTGATTGGGTGGCCGACGTGGTTCGCCGCCGCAGAGTGGACCGCACCCTGCAGTTCAGCGTGGTATCCAACCCCGAGTTCCTGCGTGAGGGCTCGGCCATCAACGATTTCATGAACCCCGATCGCGTGGTGCTCGGTTCAGAAGACCGCTCGGCCGCCGAACGCGTGGCTTCTTTGTATCAACCCCTGCGTACCACCATCATGATCACCGACCTGCGCACCGCCGAGATGATCAAATACGCGTCCAACGCCTTTTTGGCCACGCGTATTTCCTTTATCAACGAAATTGGCAACATGTGCGAAGAGCTCGGCGCGGACGTGCGTGAAGTGGCCCTTGGGATGGGGTACGACAAACGTATCGGACACGCCTTCCTGGATGCCGGTCTCGGCTGGGGCGGCTCCTGCTTCCCCAAGGACGTGAAAGCCCTCGAGCACATGGCCGTGCTGCACGGCACCCAGCCCCAGCTCCTCCAGGCCGTGATGGAGATCAATCGCAACCAACGCCGCCGCGCGGTGCTCAAGCTGCGCAAAGCCTTATCCGGTCTCGATGAAAAGACCATCGCCATTCTGGGCTTATCCTTCAAACCCAACACCGATGACATCCGTGAGTCCGCTGCCCTGGAGGTGATCCACCTCCTTATGAATGAAGGGGCCACCATCCGCGCCTATGACCCCCAGGCCATGGAGAACGCCGCAGCAGTACTCAAAAACGTGACCTTGTGCGGCTCCCCTTACGAAGCCGCCACCGGCGCGGATGCCCTGCTTCTGGCCACCGAATGGAACGAGTTCAAACAACTGGATTTTCAACGGATCAAAACGTTATTAAAGACCCCCGTGATCCTGGATGGGCGCAACCTGTGGGACGCGAAAACCCTGAAGGACCTCGGTTTCACTTATTTTGGCATCGGTCAGGGCGGCAACGGTAAAGGTCAATCAGAATTGACCCCTTGAGCTCAGCGATCCATATCATCCAGTATATCCAGATAGTCCACGATCTTTTTCCTGATTTCGTCGCGTACGCGGCGAAATTCATTTAATCTGGCCTCTTCACTGCCCTCGAATATGGCAGGGTCACTGAAACCGATGTGTGTCTTCTTTCCGTGTCCCAGCCACACCGGGCAGTTCGCTTCGGCATCGCCGCATACAGTGACCACGTGGTCGAACACCCGGCCGTAATACTCCTGAATGGATTTGCTCCTGCCCTGATGTTGGATGCCGATCTCACTCAATACCTCCAGCGCCATGGGGTGAACAACCCCGGCAGGCAGGGTGCCCGCGCTGAAAGCCTGCCAGGTTTGACCGCGTTCTTGGTTGACGATCGCTTCCGCCATTTGTGAGCGGCAGGAATTGCCCGTACAGAGAAACAGGATGGTTTGCATTTTATTTTTTCCTTCTTCAATATCATACCAATCTTGTGTTAACGGCAAGTTAACCCGGGATTATTTTTCTTTTAACCCTTGACATTAACGTTACGTCATAGTTTATACTCTTGTCATGGTTGACCACGAAACATTGAGTATTAAACAGCTATCCACCCTGGCGGGAGTGAGCGTGCGCACGCTTCACTTTTATGACCAGATCGGATTGCTCACCCCGCAACGCGGACGGGAGAACAACTATCGTTATTACACACGCGAATCGCTGATGCGCCTGCAGCAGATCCTTTTCTACCGTGAAATGGACCTCAGCCTCGAGCAGATCGGCAGTATCTTGAATGACCCGGCCTTTGACCTCATCAGTGCCCTGGAGAACCACCGCGAGGCGCTGACAGACAAAGCCAAAAGGCTCACCACCCTGCTGCAAACCATCGACAACACGATCCGCAATTTGAAAGGACAAAATGAAATGACCAACGGACAATTCTTCAACGGCTTCAGCGAAGAGCAGCAAGCCGAATACGAAAAAGAAGCCGCCCAACGCTGGGATCCTGCCGTGGTGGGTGAATCCAGCCGCAGATGGAAATCCCTCTCCAAACAGGAAAAAGAGGCCTTGATGGCGAAGGGGGAAGCCATCATCCTGGCGCTGCGAGATGCCATGCCCAAAGGCCCCGCCTCACCTGAAGCCCAGCAGGCAGTGGCAGACTGGAAGCAGCAGATCAGCTTCTTCTATGATTGCAGCGATGAAATGCTTTTGAACCTGGGCAGGATGTATCTGGAGGATCCCCGCTTTAAGGCCACCTACGATCGCATCCATCCCGACCTGGCGGCATTCAAATATGAGGCCATCCAGGCTTACTGCGCCGCGAGGGGTGTGACCGAATAATATCGAACCGTATCTATAATTTCGCTCAAACGTTGACAAGGTTTTTTGAACCTTGTCAACGTTGAGCGTTTTTTTTAATCCAACTGCTTGTGCAGTTCTAAATAATCCTTCAGGAATTGCCCCGTGTATGACCCTTCCACCTCACAGATCTCGCGCGGGGTGCCCGTGGCGATCAATTCACCGCCCCGGTCGCCGCCCTCGGGACCCAGGTCGATGATCGTGTCGGCCACCTTGATGATATCCAGGTTGTGTTCGATGATCAGCACGGAGTTACCCGCGTCCACCAGGCGCTGCAGCACCTCCACCAGCATGTGCACATCAGCGGCGTGCAGCCCCACCGAGGGTTCATCCAGCACGTAGAGGGTGCGTCCGGTCGCGCGGCGGCTGAGTTCACGTGCCAGCTTGACGCGCTGCGCCTCCCCGCCGGATAGCGTGGTGGCTGGCTGACCGATCTTGATGTAGCCCAGGCCTACCTCGCTCAGCGTTTTCAGTTTGTTGAGGATGGCGGGGATATTGGCAAACGTCTCCAATCCCGCTTCCACGGTCATATCCAGCACGTCGGCGATGGAGAGCCCCTTGAACTTGACCTGCAGGGTTTCGCGGTTGAACCTTGCCCCGTGGCATACGTCGCAGGGGACGTAAATATCGGGCAAGAATTGCATCTCGATACGCAGCTGACCGTGACCCTGGCAGGCCTCACAGCGGCCGCCGTGTACGTTGAACGAAAAACGTCCCGCTTTATAACCGCGCATCTTGCTTTCGGGCAGACCCGCGAACAAGCTGCGGATCTCGTCGAACATGCCCGTATAGGTGGCCGGGTTGGACCTCGGCGACCTGCCGATCGGGCTCTGGTCAATGTTGATGATCTTGTCCAGGTATTCAAGACCCTCGATACGGTCATAATCCCCGGCGTGCGTGTGTGCGCGGTTCAATTCACGCGCCAGCACGTTATACAAGATATCCACCATCAGCGTGGATTTACCTGATCCGGATACGCCGGTAATGCATACAAATTGCCCCAGGGGGATCTCCACGGTAAGGTTCTTAAGGTTGTTCGCCCGCGCCCCCACAATTTTCAGCGCCTTGCCGTTGCGCGGATGCAGCTTCTTTGGTAGCGGGACCATTTTACGTCCCGATAAATAGGCTCCGGTGAGGCTCTTCTTGTTGGCTAAAATGTCTTCCACAGTCCCTTCGGCCACGACCTCTCCGCCGTGCAACCCGGCCCCCGGACCCAGGTCCAGCACCCAGTCCGCGGCCCGGATGGTCTCTTCATCGTGTTCCACCACCAGCACCGTGTTGCCCATGTCGCGCAGGCGCTTGAGCGTTTCAAGCAGCCTGTCGTTGTCACGCGGGTGCAGGCCGATGGAGGGTTCATCCAGCACGTAGAGCACGCCCATCAGGCGTGAGCCGATCTGGGTGGCCAGCCGGATGCGCTGCGCCTCCCCGCCGGATAGCGAACCCGCCGGCCGGCTCAGGGTAAGGTAATCCAGTCCCACGTCCACCAAGAAGCCGAGCCGCGAGATGATCTCCTTCAAGATCCTTTCCGCCACCGCTGCGTCGCGGTTGGAAAGGACCCCCGGTTCAAACAGCTGCTGCGCGAAATCCAGCGTCTTGTTGACCGGCCAGCGCGTCACCTCCACGATGTTGACGTCCTGCACGGTCACAGCCAGCGCCTCAGGGCGCAAACGTTCCCCTTTACAGGTCGGACAGGGTCGGTCGCTCATGAACTCCGAGATCTTGTTGCGGATGTATTCCGATTGTGTTTCTCGATAGCGCCGCTCCAGGTTGGGGATCACTCCCTCGAAACTGGCCAAAAAAGAGGTGCGC
The DNA here is from genome assembly GCA_964570925.1 of uncultured Anaerolinea sp. Taxonomy (GTDB): domain Bacteria; phylum Chloroflexota; class Anaerolineae; order Anaerolineales; family Anaerolineaceae; genus UBA6107. The sequence continues at coordinate 820 of CAZNAF010000007.1, read as the reverse complement.
CTTTCGTTGCGCCCGTCCATGACGATGTCGAATTGTTCGCTGCCGGTGCCGTAGAGGATGCGGTTGAGGTCCTCCTGCTTGAGGCTGCTCACCGGCGCGCTGAGGTCGATCTTGTACGCCCTGGCTACCGCCTCCACCATCTGCCAGTAATAGCCTCCCTGGTCGCGCGGACCGTTCCACTCCAGCGCCGCGATGGCGCCGTCGTTGAGCGGTCGTTCAGGGTCGGGGATGAGCAGGTCAGGGTCGATCTCCAGGCGGTTGCCCAGTCCCTGGCAATCAGGGCAGGCCCCGTGGGGTGTATTAAAGGAAAAGGTGCGCGGCTCGATCTCGGGGATGCTGATGTTGTGTTCCGGGCAGGCCAGGTGTTCCGAAAAGAGCAGGTCCACAGGCGGTTCGACGGATAGGTTCTGCACGGTCAGATAGCCCTCGCCCACCTTCAGTCCGGTTTCCACCGAGTCCGTCAGGCGGGTGCGGAAAGTCCGCGCCTCTTCAGAATCCTCGGAATGGGAGACCACCAGGCGGTCCACCACCGCTTCAATGGTGTGAACCTTGTAACGGTCCAGCGTGATATCCTCTTCGAGGTTATAAACGCTTCCGTCCACGCGCACGCGCACAAACCCGGCTTTGCGCACTTCATCGAAGACGGCCTGATAAGTGCCTTTGCGCGCCCGTACCACTGGCGCGAGGATGAGCAGTTTCGTCCCATCGGGCAGGGCTTCGATCTTGTCCACCACTTCCTGCGCCGACTGCTTGACCACCACTCTGCCGCAGATGGGACAGTGCGGCACGCCGATGCGCGCGAAGAGCAAACGCAGGTAAT
>CAZNAF010000006.1:4688-60720 GCA_964570925.1 uncultured Anaerolinea sp. | reverse complement strand
AGAGGTCGTAGTTGAGTCCCAGCTGCTGGAAGAGGTCCAGGAAGCCCTCGTGGAAGCGCTGGTAGACGGCCAGGGGGGTGGTGTTTTCGGCGTCCGCGCGCACGGTGATGGGCGTGCCGTGAGAGTCCGAGCCTGAGACCATCAGCACCCGGTTTCCGCGCAGGCGCTCAAAGCGCGCGAAGATGTCGGCGGGCAGGTAGGAACCTGTCAGGTTGCCGACGTGGATTTCGGCATTGGCGTAAGGCCAGGCGGCGGAGACCAGGATGGGAACGGACATAAACACCTCGATTTTGTGAATGTGCCTATTTTAACACGAATGAGGTGCATTCTTTCGGATTGGGGAGCTTTGGCAGGAATGGCGGGAAGTTTGGGCGCGGATCGACCTTCTGGTTAATCCTCGTCCGGCTCGGCGGCCTTTTCGAAGGCCTCGCGGCCCTCGGTGAAGGCGAACCAGGCGATGCCCAGGGCGCCCAGCGCGTCCAGCAGGCCGATGTGGAACCAGGTGAAAGCCAGGCTGGAGGCGAGCAGCACGCCCGACATGTAGATGCAGGTTTTCGTGCAAGATGCGTCCGCAATGACGGCCGGGGAATTGAGCCTGCGGCCGGCAAACAGCTTGGCGCGGTAGAGGAAGACCATCACGGCCAGCGAGATGAGGGAGATGATCGTGCCGCCCAGGGTGGTTTCAGGCCGTCGCTGGGTGATCAGGCTCAAGGCGGCGGTTACCACCAGTCCGGCCGCCAGCAGGTAGAGGCCCGCGCCGGTCATCTTCAAGGCCAGGCCTTCGAAACGCGAGCGCGGCGAATCGGGGTGCCTGCGCGTGCGCACCAGCATGATGAGGATGCCGGCCGCCGAGAATACCTCGATGAAGCTGTCCACGCCGAAGCCGAAGAGGGCCAGGCTCTCGTCGGTGGCCCCGATCCAGGTGGAGAAGGCGCCTTCGGCCAGATTGGCAAGGATGGTAAAGACGGCCAGCCAAAGGGTCAGGTTGGATAGTTGCGAAATGGTGAGAGGAGGCTTGTTTCTCGTGATCATGTCAATTAAGACAAATATTATCATATTTACTTGGGTTGAAACAGGGGAAGGATCCATTTGATCTTCCCGGGCGTCGGTGCTTTGATCACAGCCGGGGCGTTCGACCGGATTCCCACGGCGCAAACCGAGCAACCTGCCATGGGGTTCGGTGTTTGGAATAACAGCCCGCCGCGTTGCGGGGTAAAGGCCGAAAGTTGATACCTTACGCGGATCATTCCAAACGGTTATGATACTACCCGTAAAATGACGAGGGTGGGGTTAAAGATGCTCCTCATTCAAAGAAAAACCCCAGGTGCTGGCACGTTGAAAGACACTTCTGCAAGAAAAGGTGGCAAGCATGTCGAATCCGAATAGCAACTCCACGAAGACCGCTGAAAAACATCCGCGCAGCCGCGCCTATATGGTCTATCTGATAATCTTCATGGGCCTGGTCGCCCTGATGGACCAGTACCTTTCCACCATCAAGGCCACCGCGCTGCCTTACATCCTCGAGGAATACAAGATCACCCCGACGCAGTTTTCAAACCTGGAGGGCATCTTCTTCATCTTCACCTTCCTCATCTTCCTGCTCAACAGCCTGGTGGACCGTATCGGTCGCAAATATTCCATCCTGGTGCTGATGGTGCTCATGGGTCTCTCTTCGCTGGGCATCCTGCTCTACAGCCACACCATCTACTGGTTCATGATCCTCTACACCCTGGCGATGTTCGCCACCGTCTCCAATATGTGGACCATCCCCATCAGCGAGGAGTCACCGGATGTGGGCAGGGCGAAATACGTGGCCGTGGTCTACATCATCGGCCTGATCCCGCTGCAAGCGCTGCTGCCGCCCTTGTTGATGAACACCTTTCATATGAGCTGGAAATGGATGTACGGCGTGATGAGTCTGCTGTTTCTGCCGCTGCTGGTGCTGTGGTTCTTCATGAAGGAGACCCACCGCTTCGAAGTGATCAAGCAGGAACGCCGGCAAGGGATGCGCCGAAACCACTTGTTTGGTATCGGCGTGATCAACAAGCAGGACTTGCGCTACATCATCTTTTCATCCGCTGTATGGCTGTGCTGGCTGATCTACCAATTCTTCTATTACTGGCTCGGTTATTACTTCATGACCTTGAACGGCTACTCGCTGTCGCAGTGGTCCGGCGTGCTGCTGGCCACCCTGGTGCTGGCCATGGCGGGCGGCTACCTGAGCGGCTGGCTGATGGACCATTTTGGCAGGAAGCCCACCCTGATTCTGGGATGCGTGGGCCTCGCCCTGGTATTAGTGATGCTCGCCTTTGGCCACGGTTTTCTGCTCGTGATCGCCACGGCGCTGATCGGTTTCTTTACTTCTCTCACCTACACCTGGATCGTGGTGTACATCCCCGAAGTATTCCCCACAGAGAGGCGCGGTGCCTGCATCGGCTGGACGACCACCGTGGCGAGGATCTCGTACGTGGTCGGTCCGCTGCTGGTGGGGTTCTTGCTGGGCGTGTTCCCGACCATGCAGTGGTTTTGGGTGATCGCCGCGGGTATCATGCTGCTGCCCATCGCCATTGTGCTCTTCTTCAACCCCTCCGAGACGAGGGTGAAATCCCTGGAGGCCATCGAAAACGACCGGGCATAAGATTTGAAAAAGTGATGTTGGAACCTATGAAAAAGAGACTGTCTTGCGGGTAGACTCTTTGAGAATCACTGACATGCCGGAATTTAAATTTAGAAGTTGATCGCATCCAGGTTATTAATGGAAGGCGGCGCCGGATGAGAACGATTGAAAACCTTAAAATCTTTTTAAGGTAAGACAGCCTCACATAGGAGAAAAAAGGCATACAAGTGAAAGACGATCAGATACTTGTTTTCAAATGGGCAAGTCTTTCTTTAACACTGGCCAGAAGCTCTTCAGGATGGAAGGGCTTGGGGATGTAGTCGTTCGCGCCCATGTCGATGCCGTCGAGGATGTCGTCGCCCGAAGCGCGGGCTGTGAGCATGATGACCGGTATATTGGCGGTTTGGGGATTGCTGCGCAGGGCATACAGCAGGGTAAAGCCGTCCATCTCGGGCATCATCACGTCTGAAACGATCAAGTCGGGCTGGGCCGAAACGATCATTTCCAGCGCTTCCACGCCGTTGGAGGCCAGAGAGGTCTCATAGCCGGCACCCGTTAACATCCGCGCGACCAGCTTCTGCGTGACGGGGTCGTCTTCGATGATGAGTATTTTGAAAATTTTTTGAGTTTCTGCCACTTTACCCTCCCAATGATTGAAACATAGATCTAAAAATAATCGACTGTAGAATAGCATGGTAACAACCTTGATAATATTACTATGTCCTTAGGTTTTTTGCTTGAAAAGCAGCCATTTTTCATTGAAGCGCGGATTCACTTATAATGAGCAAAGAGATTGGAGGACCTTATGACGGACGCTCTGGATCTTTTTTACAAGCGGCGCAGTATTCGCAAGTTTACCGAAGAACCGCTCTCACGAGAACAGATCATGGATCTACTTAAAGCCGGCATGGCCGGTCCGTCGGCCATGAACGCGCAACCCTGGGAATTCGTGGTGATCACAGACAATGAGACGATCGACAGACTGAGGCGCGCCCTGGTGTTCGCGAAAATGAAGCCCGCCGCGGTGATCTGTGTGTTGGGCAGCAGGCGCATGCAAAAGAACAAAGCCGGTGAGCGGTTTTGGGTTCAGGATTGCAGCGCGGCTTCGGAAAACATCCTGCTGGCCGCGCAAGCACTCGGGCTGGGGGGCGTGTGGATCGGCATCCACCCCGTGCACCTGTTCGAGGCGCAGGTACGCAGTATCCTGAACCTGCCCGACGGTGTGACCCCGCTCAACCTGCTTTACCTGGGCCACCCTGCCGAAGAAAAGGAAGCCCGTACACAGTATGAAGAAAAACGCGTGTATTGGGGCGCCTTTCCGGGCGGCAAATTGAACGCGTCAGATGAGGGTGACACATCAGAAATCGAGGAAGGTGACCATGACCTGTCAGATCTCTGAAATGACCATTCAAGATTATGACGAAGCTTATGCGCTGTGGCAGCGCTGCGAGGGTATCGGCTTGAGCGACGCGGATTCACGCTGCGGCATCCAGGCGTTTCTAAAACAAAACCCAGGGTTAAGCTTCACGGCACGCAAGGACGACGATCTGGCTGGCACGGTCTTGTGCGGTTCGGACGGACGGCGCGGCTACCTGTATCATCTGGCGGTGGATTCTTCCTGCAGGCGGATGGGGATCGGCCAGGCTTTGATGGAACGCAGCCTATCCGCGCTGCGGGCGATGGGCATCCAGCGCTGCCATATCATGGTTTTTAAAGAGAATGAAACCGGCCTGGCATTCTGGCAGTCAGAGGATTGGAAATTAAGGAAGGATATTGCCATCCTCTCGCATGACCTGGTGGCAGCGGAAGGCGGCTCCACCTGTTAGGCGGAGGGAGCGGGTGGGGTTACAATAAAGTGATGAAGAAACGTCTGTTGATCTTGTTGATCGGCTGCCTGTTCCTGGCTGGCTGCGAACGTGCCGCCACGCTGACAGATTGGTCGCCCATCAATGACGCGGGCACCCCCCTGCCGACCTCGCTGGCCGGGCAACCATCTTCAACTCTATCTACGCAACCTGCCAGGACGGAATCTGTAACTCAGCCGACCTCCGCGGCGACGGTGGACGTGGCAAAACTGCCCAACCCCCTGCCGGAATCGGCAAAAGGATACGAGCTGGTCTCCTGGCAGGAGGGGGAGGACTGGCATTTCACCCTTATCACGGCCACCAACCGCGAAAAAACTTTCGAGGAGTTAATGTCCCCCGAAAGTACAGTGAGCGAGGACGGATTGGTCAAGATCACGGTGAGCGGGGTCGATCAGGTTGAAAAAGTAATCGAGCGATTGCCCGCCCGGACGCAGGTTTTTTGGAGCGGCATGAACCTGACCGGCCAGGTACCGGAAGGCACGCTGTATTTTTCGTATCCCCCCACAAAAATCATTAATGACCTGGCCGCTCAGTGCGCGCGGTTGAAAGTGGACCTGATCATGTTGGCGGAGCCTGAATGACACCCTCCAGCAATGTGGATACAAACTTCCCGTTGATCGACCTTCACCATCACCTGGATGGCAGTGTCAGGCTCGCAACCATTCTGGACCTCGGACTGCAGCACAATCTGCCTCTTCCCTCCCGAACGCTGGAAGGGCTGCGGCCTTACGTGCAGGTTTCAGGGCAGCAGCCGGGGGTGATGGCCTTCATCGAAAAATTCCATTGGATGACCGGCGTGCTGGTGGATTACGAAGCCTGTCGCCGCGTAGCATACGAGAATGTGGAAGACGCAGCCGGAGAAAGCATCGCATACATCGAATTACGATTTAGCCCCTGGTTCATGGCCGAGGCGCACGGCTTGGACCCTGAAGGAGTGGTTGAGGCGGTTTGCGACGGCGTGAGGACCGGGGAGGAACGCTGCGGGGTGAAAGCCAACCTGATCGGCATCCTCTCGCGTCATTACGGGCCGCAGGTGGCTCAAAAGGAACTGGAAGCGCTGCTGCGCTATCGTGATGAGGTTTGCGCCCTGGACCTTGCCGGCGACGAGGGGAATTATCCGGGCGAGTGGTATGGCACACATTTCAAGCGGGCCCGCGATGCCGGATGGCACATCACCGTACACGCCGGCGAGATCGCAGGGCCTGAATCCGTATGGCAGGCGCTGCGGGAGTTGAACGCCGAACGCATCGGTCACGCCGTTCATGCCGTGGAGGATCCTGCCCTGCTCGATTTCTTGGCCGAGCAGCGGGTGGGCGTAGAGTGCAACCTGACCAGCAACGTGCAGACCACCACCGTGGCAGATTACGCATCGCATCCGATGAAACAGTTCCTCGAACGGGGCATTTTGGCCACGCTTAACACGGATGACCCGGGCATCAGTGCCATCGATTTGCATTATGAATACGACGTCGCCGCCCCCGCCGCCGGTCTCACCCGTGAGCAGATCCACAAAGCGCAAAAGAACGCGTTGGAAGTCGCGTTCTTAACGGATACTGAAAAACAAAGCCTTACAAGTTCTTACGATATGGGGTCGGTGAATCCCTGAATTTGGTCAGGGGATGCTGGCCAGGAAATCAAGGGCTTCTTCACGGGTTTTGAAGGTAATGAATTCCCTGCCAGAAAACTTTGAGACTGCGCTTAAGGCTACCTGCAGCAGGCCTGTAATGCCGACCACGGTGGCTTTCTTGATAAAGGGGGTGTTGGCCTTGGTAAATTCCTTCATTTGCGTCAGCATTTCGTTGTTGAAGGAGCAATTGCTTGCGTCGAACAATGCCAGCACCGATTGTTGTGGTTCCGCGGCAATCGTGGATTGGGCGAACTTCAGCGTCTTTTCATACTCTTCGCCTGCTCGCAAGTTGGTGAAGTCCTCGATCAAAATTTTCTTGCCCTTGTGCTCAATAAAATAAACTCTCTCCATTCGTCTCTCCTGTCCTTTCGTACTCATAATTTAAGCCAACAATCCTTTCCAGAATGTAAATTCGGAATAAAAAATGATTAAAAAATTTTAATCTTATTAACACTGGGAGAGAATGAAATGTTGAGGATGGCTCCCCTAAAAAACAGGCGCTTTACGCTTTTTCTTTCGAGGCATTGAAGGATGGAGAAACCAACTTCAAACCGTTTTTTCCTTGAGAACCGCGCCAGGGATTTGTGATAAAGCAGAACCAAGAGTTTTTTATCGACCAACCTTATACAAAATCATGCGGTATGCAAGTTGTTATGGTATATTTAATTGTTGAAAAATGGTTGTATACGGGTTTATTGTAAAATAATGGTATAACGAGGAAACGACATGCGTTCTGGGAAAAATTATTGGTATATTGAAAGCTTGAATTTGGGGGGCGTTTAAACGCAAAGAATCGTAAATGAGTAGTATTCTGGAAAGTATTGCCTCCGCGCTGGTCGCCATGCGTCCCAGCCTGGTGACGCTGGCCCTGATCGTCTCGATCATGTTCCTTTTCAGCGGCATGACGGACGTTGCCATGGACTTCGCCTATTGGTTCAGGCGGCTCGTACGCTGGAAGAACCGAAAAAAATGGCCGAAAATGTCTCTGGCTCGCCTGGAAGCCCGAGAACAGCAAAAAATTGCCATCCTCATCCCCGCCTGGAATGAATCTGATGTCATTGCGCGCGTATTGGCCAACGCGGTAGATAACATCGCCTACCGCAACTATGATATTTTTGTAGGAACCTATCCCAATGATCCAGACACGCAGCGCGAAGTGGATAAAGCGGCGGCCTTAAGCCCTAGGGTGCATAAAGTTGTTTCACCCATCCCCGGTCCTTCGAACAAAGCCGGCAACCTGAATCACATGTATCAAATGGTGTTGGAGCATGAAAAACTGAGCGGCGTAACCTATGAGATCATCGTCCATCATGACGCAGAGGACGCCATCCATCCGTTTTCGATGCTGGTCTACAATTATCTCGTCCCGCGCCTGGATATGATCCAGATCCCGGTATTCCCCATGGCGGTTCCGTCCAACAAGTGGACGCACTGGACCTATGCCGATGAATTTGCGGAGAATCACACAAAAATCCTATCTGTGCGAGAACGATCTGGCGGTTTTGTTCCCTCAGCGGGGGTTGGGACGGCTTACTCTCGCCGTGCTTTTGAACTGCTGGCCTTACGCCACAGGCATGAGGTGTTTTCACCGCTCTCCTTGACTGAAGATTATGATCTCGGCCTGCGCATGAATCTGGAAGGGATTCGCAGTGCTTTCGTGGTGATGAATATCCCCGAGGCCAGCCGGTATAACAAGACCGGTAATCCACGCATGGATATTGTCGCCACTCAGGCGCTCTTTCCCACCAATTTTTGGAAGGCTGTGCGCCAAAAAGCTCGCTGGAATATCGGCATCATCCTGCAGAGCTGGGAGAATACAGGCTGGCCGGGTACTTTTGGTATTCGCTGGAATTTGATCCATGACCGCAAAGGCCTGTTTGCCACCCCGATCAGTTTTATCGGCTACCTGGTCTTCGCGTTCTTTATCACCTATGAACTGGTCAGGTTCTTTGCCATTACCGACATGCCCCCCTTGATATACAAAGGCACCTTGTTATACGCCCTGGTGCTGGTCAGCACGGTGCTGATGTTCTGGCGTTTTGTGAATCGGGCCTACGCTGTCTGGCTGATCTACGGTTTTTGGCCGGCGCTGCTCTCCATTCCGCGCACGTTTTGGGGGAATGTGGTCAATTTCTTTGCCATCTCGCGAGCGCTCTGGCAGTACTTGCTTGGTAAAGCACACAAAAAGCAAGTGGCCTGGGATAAAACCGCGCATGAGTTTCCGGATGAGCTTGCCGGAAAAGAGACCATAGCCAAAGTCACGCCGGCTCAGTTTGTCTCTTCAAGCAGGTCAGACCAGAAAAAGATGCAGAAAGAAATGAAAGCGATTCGTGAAATGCTTTCTTCCACTGACCCGCAAGACCGCCTGACCGGATTAAAACGAATTCGTGCTCAACACGGTGATCTGCTCAAGCCGCAAATCTCGCAGGCGGTGACCGACCCCGCCTGGCAAGTACGCGCTGAAGCCTGCCGAACACTCAGCTTTTTACGTTTTCCGGAAGGGCTCCACGTACTTGAGACCGCAGCGACCGATCCTGATTGGACAGTACGCAGCAATGCCGTGCGAGCCATCTCCAAGATGGGGGAAGCGGGAGAAGAGAGCCTGTTGCGTATTTTGCGTGGGGATGATCGTTATGCTTCGCAAGCAGCGCTGGCGATCCTGGAGCAGAAGGGCTATATCGACAAGAATCTCGCCTTATTATTATGCGATTCGACGGCCGCACGAGAAAAGGCCGCTGTCTTTTTCCAACTGATCGAACAGTACGGACCTTCGCTGCTGGCTCGCGCAGCACTTGACCAGGCTCTGGCACCAGGGGCGGCAAGGCCATGCGAAAAACAAGATGAAGTGGGATCAAAGCCACAAAAGGTACTGGAAACAAGTTCCTCAAAAAAGTAACCGTTTAAGAAGGATCGGATCCGCCCGATTAAAACCCGGCCTGATCATTATTTCGCACCGTTTTTTTTCACCCATCTGCCTGTAATTAGGTTTAGCGCGGGTATTTTTTTCGGTATGCTATAATGTCAATCACATGAAAAACGTGAGACGATACCATTGAAATACCTGATCACCGGAGTCGCAGGTTTTTTGGGTTCAGCGCTGGCAAACAAGTTGGCTGCTGACGGTCATGAGGTGGTGGGAATTGACGATCTTTCGACCGGAGATCCGAATAAACTCGCCGAGGAAGTCAAGTTCACGCATGCGGATGTCAATGACCGGCCGAAGTTGTGGACGTTATTAAAAGAAGTGGATTGTGTTTATCATTTGGCCGCGCGGGTGAGCGTGCCAGAGTCGGTGTTGTATCCCCGGGAATACAACCAGGTCAACGTGGGAGGGACCGTAACCCTGATGGAAGCCATGCGCGATGTGGGGGTACGGCGGGTGGTGTTCAGTTCCTCCGGTACGATCTATGGGAACCAACCTGTCCAACCGGTGAGCGAGAACTCCATTCCCAATCCGCGATCGCCATACGCGGTTTCGAAACTTGCGGCGGAATATTACGTAAAATCCATTGGATCCCTGTGGGGCATCGAAACGGTGTGTCTGCGGGTTTTCAATGCCTACGGCCCGGGCCAGCATCACCCCCCGGTCCACACGCCCGTCATTCCCGGATTTTTACGCCAGGCCTGGGAAAACGGCACCATCGTGATCCACGGGGACGGCAATCAAACCCGCGATTTCGTCTACCTGGACGATGTGGTGAATGCCATGATCTCGGCAGCCACGGCACCTGAGGTGGATAAATTGACCATCAACGTGGGCAGCGGGAAGGAGATCAGCGCCCGGGACCTGGCAAAGCTGGTGGTCGAAGTGACAGGCGGCAAACCTGAGGTGGTTTTCAATCCTCGCAACGAGGGAGGATTAAGCCGTTTGTGCGCAGACATCTCCCTGGCGAAAGAAAAACTTGAGTACCAACCCAGGATTTCGCTTGCGGAAGGGTTAAAAATAACATTCGATAAAGATATCCGCATCAATTCCTGAATGTGACCCCTTCGCATATCGCCAGACCTCTCCGAAACCTTTTGAGTATAATAACCATATGGTTTGCCTTCCCGAAAGCTTCTATCGTGACGAGGTCACCCTGGTGGCGCGCCGTTTGCTGGGCAAAAGACTGATACGCAACCTGAATGGCAAACGCTGCGGGGGAGTGATCGTTGAAACCGAAGCGTACCGAGGAGAGGAAGACCAGGCCTGCCATGCCCGAGTTGGAAAAACACAACGAAACGCGATGCTCTATGACCGACCCGGTAAGGCCTATGTTTATTTCACGTACGGTATGCATTGGCTGGTCAACGCGGTCGCCGGGGAAGAGGGGTTTCCTGCCGCCGTGTTGATCAGGGCGATCTTGCCGCAGGAAGGCCTGGATGAAATGGAGAGCAGACGCAAAGGTCGCGCCCAAAGCGAGTGGTGCAATGGACCGGCAAAATTGTGTCAGGCTTTATGCATCGACGGCGGGTTGAATGGGATCAGGCTATTTGAAGAAAATGGTCCGTTGTGGATCGAGGACGGCCTCACCATTGCGGAGGAAAAGATCACCTGTACCCCACGGATTGGATTGGGCAGCACCCCTGAACCCTGGAAAAGCATGCCCTGGAGATTTGTGGCAAATTATATAAACCAAACGGTGTCATGAAACTGGAAGAAGAATATTTTCGCGACATGCTGCGTATCAGAAGGTTCGAAGAGACCCTTCTGGATGAATTTAAGCGCGGCGTTTTTTCCGGGACGACACACACCTCGCTGGGGCAGGAAGCCAACGCGGTGGGTGTTATCCGCCAACTATTGCCTGATGACATTATCGTTACCAATCACCGCTGCCACGGACATTTTTTGGCCTACGGCGGCGACATGCGCGCCCTGTTTGGCGAATTAATGGGCAGGCAAAGCGGCGTGTGCGGAGGCAGGGGTGGGTCACAGCACATTCATTGGAAGAACCTATATTCCAATGGAGTGCAGGGCGGCATCGTGCCCATCGCGACCGGCATGGCTGTGGCTGAAAAGCAAAAAAGGAGCGACGCGGCCGTGGTGGTCTTCATCGGGGACGGGACCCTGGGAGAAGGGGTTATCTACGAAGCCTTTAACATGGCGGCTCTGTGGTCCGCGCCTTTGTTGGTGGTATTGGAAGACAACCATATCGCGCAAACAACTCCCACCCGTTACGCACTGGCCGGCGATATGCGCGCTCGATTTGAAGCTTTTGGCATTCCGGCCCTCGAGTTGGATACAAGCGATGTGATGGAAATTGCCGCACAAACTTTGCAGGTCATGCGGGAAGTGCATGAAGAGATCGCGCCAAGGGCGTTGATCTTGCACACACAAAGATTCGGGCCCCACTCCAAAGGGGATGACAGCCGCAGTGAGGAAGAGATCGAACTTCTCAAGCAAGAGCGAGATCCGATCACCATCCTGGAAGGCCGATTGAACCCTTCCACCGCTGCCGCGATCCGGACGGAAGTTGAAGAGCAAGTGAAAGCGGCATTCGAAGCGGCATTGGCAGATCCACCTGCCGGCGAGGAAGTCACGGCATGAAATCGACCGTCCTCGATTCTCTCAACCGCGCCCTGATCGAAGCCTTGCAGCTCGATGAAAGTGTCTATTTACTGGGTGAAGACATCCTTGACCCATACGGCGGGGCATTCAAGGTCACGCGCGGATGTTCCACCGCCTTTCCGCAGCGGGTGATCCCCACCCCTATTTCAGAAGCAGGGTTGGCCGGTCTGGCCGCGGGGATGGCGCTGCGCGGGTTGAAGCCCGTGCTCGAGATCATGTTCGGAGATTTCATCACCCTGCTGGCAGACCAACTGGTCAACCACATCGCCAAATTCCGCTGGATGTACAACAACACGGTTACCGTGCCCTTGGTGATCCGTACGCCCATGGGCGGCCGGCGCGGATATGGTCCAACGCATTCCCAGACGCTTGAAAAACTCCTGTTAGGGATCCCCGGACTGACTGTGCTGGCAGCCAACAATTATTCGGTGGGGAACTCCTGTGCGGGTTCCCTTCTAAAAAACGCCATCCTGCGCATGGACGACCCGGTGCTTTTTATTGAAAACAAACTTCAGTACCTTCAACCTGTGCTTACCGAAGAAGACCTGCCTGAATTTGAGGTTCAAGTTCTGTATGACGAGAGCGACAAGAATGAGGAATTTCCTTTCCATCGGTTCCGAGTTAAGGGCGCACCCCCTTCAAGCGTGACGGTGGGCGCTTACGGGTACATGGCCGAGCTCTCTCGACAGGCACAACGAAACCTGGCCTTCGAAGAAGAGATTTTTACCGATCTGGTTGTGCCATCGCGTCTGTCACCGTTTGCTTTGCAGCCGATGCTTGAAAGCGCGGCACATACAGGCCGGGTGTTGCTGGTTGAAGAAGGCACCCGCTCGATGGGGTGGGGTGCTGAGGTCGGCGTGCAATTGGCGGAATCACTGGGCGCGGACTTGAAATCGATCAAACGCCTGGCCGCAAGAGAGACACCGGTTCCAGCCGCGGCGGGGCTTGAAAGATCCACGCTGCCGCTAATCGAAGACATTCAAGAGACCTTGAGAAAGATGAGCACATTAAATGGCTGATTTGATCCCCGTTTTGGTGCCTCTGGTAAACCCGAATGAATCCGAGTCTGTGATCGCTCGACTGGCCGTAAAAGAGGGTCAGCAAGTGAAGCAGGGCGCCCTGCTGGCTGTTTTTGAGACCACCAAGGCCACCTTCGAACTTTGCGCAGAACAAGAGGGTTTCGTGCTGGGCCTCACCGCCCGTGAGGGAGACCAGGTGAAAACGGGAGAGCGGTTGTGTTATCTCGCACAATCCAGAAACGCGACCCTGCCCGAGGAAAGTGAACAGGCAGGAGCGAAAAAACTGGAAGAGCTGGCCTCTGACTACCTCATCACCCGCCCCGCGCTGGCGCTGGCGCGTGAACATGACGTGAACCTGAAACAATTCACCCAGGGAACCCTGATCACGGAAAAAATGGTGCAGGAAGTGCTTCTGGGCGAACTGCCGGAAGCGGAGGCGGATGAATTGATCATCTACGGGGGCGGGGGTCATGCGAAATCGCTGATCGACCTGATCCGCGCGCAGGGCAAATATCGCATTCACGGCGTGCTCGATGACGGCATTCCTGCCGGAAGCCTGGTGCTGGATGTGCCTGTGCTGGGGGACGGCTCCATGTTGAAGGACCTGCGCCGCAAGGGGATCGGCCTGGCCGTCAACGCGGTGGGCGGCATCGGCAGCATTCGTCCGCGGCTGGCGGTTTTTGAAAGCCTGCGCCAGGCCGGGTTCGCCTTTCCAACCGTGGTACATCCGCGGGCAGTGGTGGAATCCACGGCTTTGGTGGCAGAAGGCTGCCAGATCTTCTGCCATGCTTACATTGGCAGCGCAGCCAGGGTTGGATTTGGCTGCATCGTGAACACGGGGGCGGTGGTTTCACATGACTGCGTTCTGGCGGATTATGTGAATATTTCACCCGGTGCCATTTTAGCCGGCGCCGTGACGGTCAAGGAAAAGAGCCTGGTGGGCATGGGCGTGACGGTGAACCTGAACGTTTCAGTCGGCCCGGCGGCACGCGTGGGGAACAGCGCCGTGGTCAAAGGGGACGTGCCCGAGAACGGGATCGTCAGAGCGGGGGCTGTCTGGCCGGAAGCGTGAACCGAGGACTCTCCCTAAAGGAAGGTTCTCAATGGTAAAATCATCCAACGGCCTGAATGGGTCGAAGTCCCAATAAGGTCATGTTTGGAGAAGACGATGTTTAAGAAAACACCTGCAGCCAATCCTACCGCCACGGTACCGGTCGAGAGAGTTACCTCGGTGCTGGGGCCCGGCATTCACTGGACGGGCAACCTGGGCGGCAAGGGCGGTATTCGCATTGAAGGCACCTTTGAAGGAGAAATTGCGATCCGAGGGCTGGTGGTGATCGGTGAAACAGGCCGGCTGACCTGTAAAAATCTGAGAGCGAACAACGTGATCGTGGCCGGCGCGGTGAAAGGCAACATCACCTCGGAAAAACTTGAGATCCGTTCCACAGGCAGGGTGTGGGGAGACGTGGTAACGACGGCTTTTTCGACCGAAGAGGGGGCGTTCTTGAGAGGCCAGGTCCGCATGGAAGACCACATCGAAATCCAGGTTCAAGAGATCAAACCCGTCGATGAACAAAGCGAACCTTCCGTGACGGAGCCGCGCGTGGAAGTTAATCAGCCAGAAGAAGGTAACACTTCGACCAGGCCGTTCAAAGGCAGAAAAATCGCATAGACAGAGCAGGGAAACGTGGATCATAAATATTGGCTTGGTTTTTTAAGTGAATGGCTGGGGGTGGTGGCGGTGGTGATGATCGCCGGGATCAGCCCCTTGTTAAAGAAAGTGCGCCGCATTGATTTCCGCTATCCCAGGCGGGAGGCCACTTATGCCTTGTCAGTGTTTGCCATTAGTTACCTGATCGCTTTCCAATACTTTTCCAATCCCTTTTTCGATTTCTTAAAAAATTTAAGCGCCTATTTTGGCGGAAGTGACCTGGCTCAGCGCATGGTATTGGCCGTGATCTGCCTGGTTTTATTCATCCTGGCGCTGGTGTTAAGGGGACAGCCGCTCAAGAGCATCGGCTGGGGGAAAGCCAACCTGAGAGCCGGCCTGATCACCGGGCTTTTAATGGTCGTGCTGGTGATCTTTCTTCGCGGCAAGTTCAGCACGATCCTTAATGGAGTTTCTGCACAAGAAGGACAGATGCTGCTCATCTGGTTGGTGCTGGCCCTTGCGGAGGAAACCATTTTCAGGGGATACATCCAGCTTCGATTGGAGAGTTACTTTGGCCAAAAATGGGGATGGCTGGCCACCGCGGCGCTTTATTTGCTCTGGCAAATGCCCGGGCGTTTGTGGATCATGCCTTTGGCTGAAATGTGGCCTACCCTGCTGATCACCCTTGTACAAGCTTTACTTTTAGGGTGGGTGATGCGCAAGAGCGGTCACGTACTGGCGCCGGCTCTTTACCGGGCGGCCGCCGGCTGGCTTTTAATGATCTAATAACAGTTCTCAGGAGTTCACAAGATGCGCATGTCGCGCCTTTTTTCTCAAACGCTGCGCGAAGCCCCGGCTGACAGTGAGGTTGCCAGCCACCAATTACTCGTCCGTGCCGGTTACATCCGTCAACTGGGGGCGGGCATCTATTCCTATTTACCGCTGGCGTATCGCAGCCTGAAACGCGTCATGGAAGTGATGCGTGAAGAGATCAATGCCATCGGCGGGCAGGAGATTTGCATGCCGGTCGTGCAGCCAGCCGATATCTGGAAGGAATCCGGCCGTTATCAACAGATCGGCAGTGAGATGGGGCGGTTGAAAGATAAAAACGGCCACGACATGATATTGGCCATGACCCATGAAGAAGTGGTGGGCGACCTGGCTCGTGGCCTTGTGCGCTCTTACCGACAAATGCCCGCGCTGGTCTATCAGATCCAGACCAAATGGCGTGATGATCCACGGCCGAGGGCGGGATTGATCCGTGTGCGTGAGTTCCACATGTTGGATTCTTACAGTTTGGACGCCGATTGGGAGGGGCTAGACCGTCAATACCAGGCGCATTTTGAAGCATATTTCAGGATCTTCAAACGCTGCGGACTGCCTGTGTGCGCTGTGATGGCGGATACGGGTATGATGGGCGGCAAGATGGCCCATGAATACATGTATCTGAATGAGATCGGAGAAGACAGCCTGCTTTTCTGTGACGCGTGCGGCCATTCGGCCAACCGGCAGGTGGCCAAGACGCAGAAACCAAAACCGAACCAAGAAGAAATGCTGCCACTTAAAAAAGTGGCCACGCCGGAATGTTCCACGATTGCCGATTTGGCGGATTTTCTGAAGGTACCCGCGTCTAAGACGGCCAAGGCGGTCTTTCTGGTGGCCGAGGTGCAAAACGAGATCGGAGAGACCGCGCAGGAGTTCCTTTTTTGCGTGGTGCGCGGGGACATGGAAGTAAATGAAACCAAGGTGGCCAACCTGGTCAGGGCGAAAGAACTTCGTCCGGCAACAGATGAAGAGATCCTCCGCACCGGCGCGGTGCCGGGATACGCTTCTCCATTGGGGTTAAAGAACGTACGCGTGATCGTGGACGACCTGATCCCCGAATCGTCGAATCTGGTCTCCGGCGCCAACGAAAAGGGATTCCACCTTTTGAACGTTAACTACGGTCGGGATTTTCAAGCCACCCAGGTGGCCGATATCACCTCCGCGGGGGCCGGAGATGCCTGTGAAAAATGCGGCCAGCCTTACCGCCTGTCACGGGGGGTGGAGGTTGGAAATATATTTAAACTAGGCACCCGTTATTCAGATGCCCTGGGATGCACCTTCACCGACGAGAACGGTGAGAGCCGTCCGATCATCATGGGGTCTTACGGCATCGGGGTGGGGCGTTTGCTGGCCTGCGTAGCCGAGGAACACCATGATGAAAAAGGATTGGTCTGGCCTGTGAGCGTGGCTCCCTATCCACTGCACGTCGTGGTCTTGCCGGGCAAGACCATGGATGTGACGCCTGCACTGGAACAACTGGAGAAAGCCCTGGCGCAAGCCGGCCTGGAAGCGCTGGTGGATGACCGCCCTGATTCGGCGGGGATCAAATTTAATGACGCTGACCTGATCGGACTTCCGCTGCGGGTAACGATAAGCGAACGAGGATTGAAGAGCGCAAGTGTAGAATTAAAAAAACGAAACGGCGGCGAAGCGTGGATGGTGGCGCTGGAAGACGTTGTAAGTGAGATCCAAAAAACTCTGGCAGCGATGGTATAACTGCCTGAGAAAAGGTAGAATTTCATTATGGCAAACCAATATCGAGTTCCCATGTCAGGACCTGACCTGAGCGATGCTGAACGCGCTCAGGTCAATGAAGTGATCCAGTCTCCCGTGCTCAGCATGGGTGAAAAAACCACGCAATTTGAAAAAGCGGTGGCGCATTTTGTCAATGCGAAACACGCCATGGCGGTCAATTCGGGCACCGCGGGTCTGCACCTGTGCGTACGAGCGGCCGGCATCGAACCCGGAGACCTGGTGCTCACCACCCCCTTCTCATTCGTGGCGTCCACCAATGTGATCCTGTTTGAAAAGGCGATCCCGGTCTTCGTGGACGTCGATCCCCTGACCGGCAACCTGAACGTGGCGGACCTGGAACGAGCGGCGGCTGCTCTGGCAAAAGGTGGGCAGGAAGCGGCACATTGGCTGCCGCGTAAAGGCGCTGAGAACCCGGGCAAGTTGAAGGCCATCCTGTCTGTGGATGTTTTTGGCCAGCCGGCGAATTATGAGCCCATTAAACGAATCGCCAAAGAACATGGATTAAAACTCATCGAAGATTCCTGTGAAGCCCTGGGGGCGGAATATAAATCCCGTAAGGCGGGGCTTTTTGGTGATTATGGAGTTTTTGCTTTTTACCCCAACAAGCAGATCACCACCGGGGAAGGCGGCATGATCGTTACCAACGACGACGAAGCGGCGGCATTCATGCGTGCGTTACGCAACCAGGGACGGGCGCCGGGAGACAACTGGCTGCAGCACACCGAACTTGGTTACAACTACCGCATCGATGAAATGAGCGCCGCGCTGGGTCTGGCGCAAATGCAACGGGTGGAAGAATTGATCGACAAGCGTCAGCGCGTCGCGGATTGGTACGCCGAAAGGCTACCCGAGATCGCGGGGATTGAAATGCCGGGCGTGGCGGATGAAACCACACGCTTTTCGTGGTTTGTCTATGTCATCCGTGTGAAACCGGGTGTCGAGCGAGACAAACTGGCTGCCAGGCTTTCCGAGGCCGGCATTCCGGTGAGGCCTTATTTTCTGCCCATTCACCTGCAGCCCTACATGGTGAAACAGTTCGGCTACCAGGAGGGGGATTTCCCGGTTACGGAAGACCTGGGCAAGCGCGGTCTGGCCCTGCCCTTTTCGGGGGTCATGACTGAAGAGCAGGTGGAGCTGGTGTGTCAAACCTTGCGGCAATGCCTGGCTGATTGACTTTTTTATTGAAGCATGACTGAAACCTTTACCTTCCTTCCAACGCGAACCCCGGGGATCGTGTTTCACGTGTTCCTGATCCTGTTCATTTTGGCGGGTTGCGGCTTTTTGGTATGGCAGGCCTTTTTGCAGCAGGGGGGTGCGCTGCTGGTGGTGTGCCTGCTTGGCGCGATCGTGCTGTTTGCCTCTCTGCCCATTGTCGGTTACCGCGGATACGCGTTGCTGCAGGGTATTTATTCTCTCAAACGGGACGGGCTGCGCATCCGCTGGGGATTGCGCGCCGAGGACATCCCCTTATCGGATGTGACGTGGGTGAGGCCGGCCAGTGATCTCGAGATCCCCCTCAGGCTGCCCTCCTTTTCCATGCCCGGCGCCATTCTAGGGTTCTCGGAGCATCCTGACCTGGGAGAAGTGGAATTTGTCGCCTCGGGTTACCGCAATCTGGTGATCGTGGCTACGCTGGATAAAATTTACGCCTTGTCTCCGGAGCACATGGACGAGTTCATTCAGCGTTTTGAGCGCGCAATTGAAATGGGTACGCTAACCCCCATGCTGCCCTATTCGACCGTCCCGGCCGCTTTTGTAAGGCAGGTGACACTGGACAAGGTGGGAAGGGTGCTGATCCCGGCGGGACTGATCGTGACCATTTTTTTGCTGGTGCTGGTAGGCCTGGGCATCAGCGGAAAGGCCAGCATTTCGCTTGGGTATGATGCTTTTGGAGCGCTTTTGCCCCCCGTGCCCGCGACGCGTTTGCTGCTGCTGCCTGTCTTGGGCATTTTGCTCTATGTGCCGGGGACTGTTGCCGGTATCTACCTCTATCGAAAACCAGAGAACCGGCCCGCGGCCTGGTTAGTGTGGAGCGGCGGAGTTTTGGCCCCGCTGCTGCTGATCCTGGCCTCGACTCTTCTGCTGGGGTCCACATAATCGAATGACATTAACAACACAACTGGCAATTGGCGCTCTATTCGCGGTTTTGGTGGCTTCGGCTGCCTGGCGTTTGAGATTATTGAGCGGATCGGGAGCCGTGGCTGCCTTTTGGCTGGGATGGGTGGTCTTCGGCCTGGGGGGCTGGGCCTGGACGATCATCCTGATGGCGTTTTTTATTAGTTCCAGCCTTTTTTCCAGACTATTCAAACGAAAAAAGATCAGTGCAGAACGCATGGCTGCAAAGGGAAGCCGGCGGGATGCCGCGCAAGTGCTGGCCAACGGCGGTGTAGCCGGGGTTTTCGTCCTCTTGCACGCTTTCCTTCCGCATCAGGACCTGTTTTGGCTTGGATATTGTGCCGCCCTGGCAGCGGCCAATGCGGATACCTGGGCGACAGAATTGGGCGTGCTCAACCGGCGAAAACCGGTGAAACTCTTCACCGGTCAACCTGTCGAAGCCGGAACATCGGGAGCGGTGAGCCTGGCGGGGACGCTGGCCGCTTTGGCCGGGGCAGGCTTTATGGGTCTGTTTAGCTGGTTTCTCCATCCGGCTGGCGCGGAGGCAGGCGCGATGGTCCTGGGGGTGATAACCTTCGCGGGTTTGGCGGGCAGCCTGGTGGATTCGGCGCTGGGCGCCAAAGTTCAGGCAATTTATTTTTGCCCTTCCTGCGCCAGGGAAACCGAGCAATATCCCCGGCACAGCTGCGGTACTGAAACTTTGTTTCTGCGCGGAAGGAAGTGGCTGAACAACGATTGGGTGAACCTTGCCTGCACCTTGAGCGCTTCTTTGCTGGCTGTGATACCTGGCCTGTTCACCTTGACCCCTTGAAGCGTTCAGCGCTTCACTTTACGCTTTTTCGTCCGATACTTAACTTGCCCTCTTGTAAATATTTTTATTTAACAAAAATGCAATGCCGAAGGGTTGATCCTTGAAAAGTCGTATAATTTTTATAAGAGAAAAAGCCTCTTTTGAGATACATGCGCTTCAAATGAAGTGAAAACGGATTTTCTATGTTAAAAAAGACGGTCAAGGACAAGGCGGAAAAACAAAAAGGTCAGGCCATGCTTGAACTGGCTCTGACCCTGCCGATCTTTTTAACCATGCTGCTGGGCGTTTTTGAAGTCTCCCGTGTTTTTTTCTATAATGTCTCTGTTAACAATGCCAGCCGGGAAGGGGCGCGCTACGCGGCTTCTTCCGGCTGCCCTGCTTCTTCAACCTGCGCGGCAGGGGATACGCAATATTTCGAGGACTGTAACGGCATTAAAAACCGTGCCATCAACAAATCTCCCGGCATTGGATTGACAGCCAGTGAGATCACCTTGCAGTTTGACACAGGCCACGGAACAACACGGGTCAATAATTCCTGCGCGGCAAATCAAGCCCTCACCAGCGGGAACCGGGTGATCGTTAAGGTGGAAAAGGATTTCCAGTTCATCGTCCCTATTCCGGGTTTGAATGATTTTACGATCAGCAGCGAGACATTCCGCACCTACCTGGGGCAGGTGAGTCCATGACGCAGCGGCGATACACTCCCCGTAAAGGTGAATCTGGCCAGGGGTTGGTCGAACTGGCCATCAGCCTGGTGGTGATGCTGATCCTGCTGGCAGGTATCGTGGAGATCAGCCGGGGCATCCTGACCAAGGCGGCCATGCAGGACGCGGCTGAAGAAGGGGTGATCTACGCGTCGATCAGCCCGACGAACTGCACGGAGATCCAAAACCGTATTTTGGACAATCTGGCAAAAGTTGATGGCGTGACGGCCGGATCTATCCAGATCACCTATGCGAACACCAAGACCTGCGCTTCGGGTACGGTGGCCAAAGGGGATCTGATCAAAATTACCATTCAAAACAGTTACAACGTCAGTACACCGTTCATTGGCAATTTAATAGGCAATCTGATCTTTGTGAATGTTGAGGCCAAAGGCATCGTGATCAAGGTCTAAACGCTTTGATCAAGGAAGTTACTTATGAAAAAACAGGAAAAAGGACAAATCATTGTCATACTGGCGGTCGCCCTGGTGGCCATTTTGGGGGTCACCGCGCTGGCCGTGGATGGCAGCATGATCTATCGGGAAAGGCGTGAAGACCAGACCATCGCGGATTCCGCGGTTTTGTCCGCGGCCACCACGGCTTCAACCGGAGCGACTTGCGCGGTGGCGCGCACCGCGGCCATCACTGCGGCGCAGAACTATGCCCAGGCCCAGGAGGGGGTGACCCTGGCGGCCGATTCCACCAGCCCCAACCGCGTGGAAGCCACGTGCAGCGCCGACAACACCAAGCTGGATATCAGGATCGTGGTCACGTCGAACCCCACCACCACCTTTGCCCAAATGGTTTCACGAGATCAATTGACCACCACGGTGGAATCCACGGCGCGGGTGACGTTTGGCGGAGGTACATTCGCCGGAGGAAACGCCTTAGTGGCCTTGGGATCAACTTGTGATGCAAACGGTGGTATCTATTCATTAGGTGGGGCAAAGATAGATATTAAAGGAGGAGGTGTATATTCGGGTTCATGTATTAAGACAGATGGCTCGGGTTACCTTCTTTCATCAACAGGTCCTATCCTTTATAAAGGGAAAGGGGCGACTCAATTTTATGTAGGCTCCCAGGTGCAATACACAGGAACAAATGGAATTATTTTTGCGACGAAAGCGCCAAACTATATATTAATTGATCCTGATGTGAATATTTCGAATTTTAATTCGTTAGGAATTACTTATCAATTGTGGTCAGATTATTCCCCCAATCCAAAGCTGATACCGTCATCAATTTGGCCGACTCCAACGAACGCAAATTTTCAAGCATTATCGATGCCAGCCATGGCAACACAAAGTTGCCCAGGTCCGGCGCGTGTTCCTGTTCTAAATTGGCAAGCGGAAACCCTTTACCCTGGAAATTATGCAAATGGGATTAATCAAGGGTCTGGAGCGCTCACCTTTACACCCGGGGTCTATTGTATTGCGGCCAATAAAAGTGTTAACTTAACCCAATCCACAGTAGTGGCAAATGGTGTGGTTTTCTATTTTCAAGGCGCAGGATCCTTTTTTGCAGGGAATGGTTTATCAAATTTGTCACTTAATAACAGTTCGATCTATATAACCAACGGGAACTTAACTTTCGATAATAGTGTGCACGTTTATGCAGACAATATCACAATGTATATTAAACAAGGAAATTTTCTTACCAGTGGCGGAGCCGTGTTGAATATGTCTGCTCCTGATTGTAATAATTCTTCATGCGGTGTTGGACCATCCATACAAGGAACTTTGCTATATATGGACCCCTCGAATACCGGTACATTTAAAATTTTAGCAGGAGGCTGGGTGGGCCATAATTTAAGTGGAACCATATACGCTCCGAATGCATTGGCTACTTTTAATGGCGGTACAGATACAGGAACCACGAATGTTCAATTGATCGCCAAGAGAATTTCAGTTGAACAAGGTGGTTATCTACATATGGATACGACAGCGGCGACCTTTTATTCAAGCGGAGGGGCAGGGTCAGTTGAATTGCTAAAATAAAATAAGTCAATACAATCAAGAATCCTTGTCATTTCCTGACAAGGATTTTTTTATATCCGCACTTTTTTCTTTACAGTTCTGTAATGAAAAGGAGGGAGCCATTTAAAAGTTGTAAAATGATTATGGGTAAGAATTCCCTTGGTTAGGCAGATCATTTATTGGTTATTTGCATAGAAATGAGAGACCCTTGAAAGCTAAAGAAAACGGACAAATCGTGGTCATTTTGGCGCTGGCGCTGGTGGCGGTGCTGGCGGTGACCGCCCTTGCGGTGGATGGCAGCATGATCTATCGCGATAGGCGTGAAGATCAGAACATCGCCGATTCGGTGGCACTGGCCACAGCGCAAAGCGTATCCAACAACACGACCTGCGCGGTGGCACAGTCTCAGGCGATCAGCGCGGCGCAAAATTACGCGTTGGCCCAGGAGGGCGTGACCCTGGCGAATGACAGCACCAGCCCCAACCGAGTCGAGGCCACCTGCAGTGCGGATAATTCGAAACTGGATATCAAGGTGACCATCACCACGGATACGCCGACCACGTTTGCTAAAATGATCTCGAGAGACACCTTGACCACCAGCGTGGAATCCACCGCCCGGTTGACCATCGGCGGGGTCTATGCCAACGGCAACGGCATGGTGAGCACCGGTACCACGTGTGACGCTAACGGGGGCATCTACGCCCTGGGTAACGGGCGCATCTATGTGCACGCGGGGGGCATCTTCTCAGCATCCTGCCTTAAAGCGACGGGTTCCTCACAGATCCTTTCAGACGGCGGACCGATCTATTACACCGGGCAGGGGGCTGTACAGTTCACCACGGGGACGCTGACGCAGTACACAGGCACGAACGGCATCATCTTTGATGGAACCGCACCGGTGTTCATCAAGGTCGAACCTGACCTGGTGCCGCCAGCTTTACTGCAATATAACGGTAATACTAACACACCGAATCCTGCTGTTCCGCAAGCCGAGTGGCCGATCCATACGACACAGGCGCTTGACAACATTGATTTTACCGGCATGACCCCGCCGAGCTGCCCCGGCCCGGCACGCACCCCCGTGCTGAACTGGCAGGCCGAAACGCTCTACCCCGGGAATTATGCGAACGGTATTGTGCAGGGTTCGGGGGCGCTGACCTTGACACCGGGTGTCTATTGCATCGCCGCGAACAAGAATGTTTCATTTACCCAATCCACGGTCATTGCGAATAACGTGGTGTTCTATTTTCAGGGAACTGGCAATTTCACGACCGGCGGTTCGGTAGTGCTTTCGATGAACAACAGCTCTGTCTACCTAACCAATGGTAATTTTAATATCCCCAACGGGTCCCTGACCGCTAATCACATCACCGTACACATTCAACAGGGTAACTTCACCCTCTCGAACGGTGCGCAAAACATCATCATGAACGCTCCTAATTGTGAAGACAGTTCCTGCGGCGTCGGCCCTTCCATCCGCGGGGTGCTGCTGTATATGCCAAAAACGAATACCGGCACTATCACCGTTGCCAACGGTGTGAATCCGCACCGGTTGAACGGCACCATGTACGCGCCCAACGCCAAATCCTATTTTTCGGGCGGCACCACCACCAATGCCATCAATGTGCAGCTGATCTCAAAACGCATCGAGGTTTCCAACGGGGCCATTCTGAACATGGATATCAACGGAGCGGTTCTATATTCAGAAGCCAATCCATCCATTGAGTTGTTGAAATGAACAAAATCCCCGCGTGAGCGGGGATCCTTTTTATCTGGTTGGTTTCTTGCGGTTTTGGGGCTGCGTACTCGAAGCATCCAGATCGAGGCGGTAGCCAACCCCCCGGACCGTTTTGATAAATTCCGGATGTCTGACGTTATCTTCGATGGCTTGTCTGAGCCAGCTCATGTGCACATCCAGGCTGCGCGTGTCGCCGGTGTAATCCGTTTCCCAGGCGATGCGGAACATTTCCTCCCGGTTGATCACTTCTCCAGCTCTTTCCATGAGGAGTTTAAGCAGGATGACCAGGCGGGGGGTGAGTTGGACCTGTTTTTCTCTTATGATGGCGCGGTGCTGGTCCACATCCAGCATGATCGGCCCAACCCGCAGTCCCCCATTGTTTTCAATGGGAAGAAGTCTTTTAACCCGGTTGACCAGTTTTTGCATGGTGAAGGGCAGGATCAACAATTCATCTGCGTTGTAATTATCGTTCTTGTCAGCGTCTTTATCTAAAACCAGAATAAGGGGCAAATCGGCAATTTGCTGATGCAGGGCCTGACAGATGCGTTTCCCGTTCGAGCGCATGGAAGAGGCATCTATGACCACCAGATCTGGTTTGCTAGTTTCAAGGTGTGTCATGGCCGCTGTCCCACTGGGCACACTCTCTACCAGGTAACCCTTTTTGGTTAACCCGGCGGCAAAAGACGCATGGTCTGTGCGTTTTCCTTCGATCAGTAAGATTCTCGATTTTGTCAAAACTAAATAATTCCATTCCTCTAATGGTTTTTCGATGTTCGGTTCAATGTTGTAAAGGTATCCTCCCGTATAAGGAGGATAGTGACGAGACCGCTTAGTTTTTGTTTAATATTAAATTAACCCCTTAAGCAAAGTCTCAACTTCAATGCACTCTTATTTTTCTTAAAACACATTATACCCTAATCTTAAAAAAACAAGTTAAAGAAACTGTAAGCCTTAAAAAATCCACACGATTTACCTGCTTGTTAAAGCGACGTTGCACTTGATTTTGGCGCGTGTTAGAATACTATCAGGTTTTACAGAAGGATCCAGGAGGTTAGATGGCGGAGATGGTCGAAGTCATGATCGACAGCGTGAGGGTCAGCCTTACCAACCAGCAGCGTATTGTGCTCCTGCGCCAACTGGGGGTTGATCGTTTTCTGCCGATCTGGATCGGTCCCTATGAAGCCGAAGCGATCACCATTTCGCTCCAGGAGATCGAGATCGCCCGCCCACAAACCCACGATCTTTTCATTCACACCCTCGAACAGCTGCACCTCCGCCTGGTCAGGGTGGAAATCATCTCGCTACGCGGGGATGTGTTTTATGCCAACCTGGTGGTTGAGTCAGGAGGACAGGCTGTTGAAATTGACGCCAGGCCTTCCGACTCGATCGCCCTGGCGGTCAGGGCGCATGTACCCATTCTGGTAGCCCGTGAGATCCTGGAAACCGCGGGGGTTACTCCGGAAAAGGATATTCAACTCACAGACGAGGAATCCGCAGAAGAACAGGAACCTGAAGAAACGAATGAAAGACTTTCAGTGTTCGAAGATTTTTTGCAAAATGTAAACCTCGATGATGAGTCAGAAGAAAGCAAGGATGAAGGCGATGATGCGCCGACATCCCCCTCCAAATAATAAGCTTCCAAGACCTTTCAGAAACCGGGCAGATTATGAGCAATTTTCCATCTTCAGATGAAAGCACGATCACCGAGATCCAATCTCAGCCCTACAGCCGTGAAGCCGAAGAAGCGGTGCTGGGTTCCATTTTGATCAACCCGGAATCCTACTATGACGTGGCGGAGATCCTGCACGAAGACGATTTTTACATAATACGCAATCAATGGATCTGGAGTTCTTTTGTCAGGCTCAACGAAAAACGGGCGCCCATTGATCTGCTCACCGTCAGTGAAGACCTGCAGGAACACAGCCAACTCGCGGATATTGGCGGACAAGCCTATCTGATCTCTCTGGTCAATCAGACCCCGACCTCCCTGCATGCGCAGGCCTATTCACGCATCGTGGAACAAAACGCGGTGCGCAGGCGGATGTTAACGGCCGCCAATGAAATGGCCAAACTGGCCTACGACCAGGAAAAAGACGTAGATACCATCATCGACAAAGCCGAAATGTCAGTCTTCGGCTTGAGCGAGCGGCGCGTACGCCACGACCTGGAACCCATCGATCACGTATTGAGCGAGTTCTACGACCACGTGGATGAACTTTCTCAACGCGATGATGAGATCTTCGGCGTGCCGACCGGATTAACCGACCTGGATCGATTGTTGGGTGGTTTACAGAAATCAGACCTCTTGATCATCGCCGGACGCCCAGGCTCGGGCAAGACCGGCTTCATGCTTTCTGTGGCCAAGAACGCCGCGCAAAAACACAAGAAACACGTGGCTTTTTTCTCGCTTGAAATGTCCAATGAGCAACTGGTACAGCGCCTGATCGCCCAGGAAACCAAGATCGACACGCAGCGCTTGCGCACCGGTAAATTGAATGACGAGGAATGGCCGCTCTTCACACACGCCATCGAGGTTTTGGGTGACACGCACATTTGGCTGGATGACACTCCCGCCATCACCCCCTTGCAGCTGCGCACCAAATGCCGTCGCCTGCACATGGAACATAACCTGGATCTGATCATCATCGATTACCTGCAATTGATGGGCAGCGATACGCGCAACGAAAACCGCGTGCAGGAAGTCTCTCATATTTCACGCAGCCTGAAAGTGCTGGCGCGCGAATTGAATGTTCCCGTGCTGGCCGCGGCACAGCTCTCTCGTGCGGTGGAACAAAGGGAAGGGAAGAAACCAGTGCTTTCTGACCTGCGCGAGTCGGGCAGCCTGGAACAGGATTCTGATATCGTCATGTTCATCCACCGTCCGGATATGCTTGAAAAGGACAGTCCGCGCGCCAACATCGCTGAACTGATCGTGGCCAAGCACCGTAACGGTCCCACGCATCCGGGCATTGAATTGGTGTTCCTGAACAACCTGGCGAAATTTGAAAATGCCGCCACCTTTAGCGGTGACTTCACCAAGGACAAAAAGAAGAATTAAGGCCCGAGATGAAGGCATTCAACGGATTTTCCAGCCTGGCAGAAGCCCAGGCCGCAGGCACGCCCGCGCAGAAAAGTACGCCCGTGCCCGCGGCATTCTTTTCGGAATTGCTTTCAGAACTCAACGACGCCGACGAGATCAAGCTGGTATTATGGGTGTTCAAACTGCTCGATCAGCAAAAGGGCAGCCTGCGCTATCTCACCCTGGAAGATTTTCATGGTCAGTCCGTGCTTCTGGCAGGTTTTGGCAGTCTCGGAAAAGAACAACAAGAGCGACTGGAAAAGGCACTGGAATCGTTGGTCCGGCGGGCTGTATTGTTAACCGCGCGGCAGGGCGAGGAGAGGCTATATTTTCTGAATTCCGCCAACGGACGTGCGGCGCTGGAAGCACTGGCCAAAGGAGGCTGGAAGCCTGAAGATGGAGGGCGGGAGCCGGTGAGGCCAGAACGCCCGAACATTTTCGCGCTCTACGAACAAAACATCGGTCCGCTGACGCCGATCCTTGCGGACGGGTTGCGCGACGCAGAAAAGCAATATCCTGAAGACTGGATCAGGGACGCATTCAGGATCGCCGTCAACAACAACGCACGCAGCTGGAATTATATCGAAGCCATCTTGCGCTCATGGAAAGAGAAAGGCCGCGATGAAAGAGATCAACGAACCTCTAAAGAAGATCGAAAACTCGACAGCGAAGGCCAATTCGGCGAATTCGTCCGTCACTAAAAAAGAAACCCACAAAGAAGAGGTTTGTCCTTTTTGCGGCGGGATCGGTTTTGTGCGTAAAGACGTGCCGATCGGGCACGAGGATTTTGGCAAACTGACGCTGTGCATTTGCAAGCAAAATGAACAAAACCGCAGCGCCCAGCAGCGTCTGCTGCGCATGAGCAACCTGGAAGCCTTCAGGAACATGACCTTTCACTCTTTTTCGGTGCAGGGCCGCCTGGGATTAGGGGACGAACAGATCCAATCCCTGCAATACGGATTGAGCCAGGCGCAGCAATACGCGGCCTCACCACGCGGTTGGTTGGTTCTGATGGGTACCTACGGTTGTGGAAAAACACACCTGGCGGCGGCCATCGCCAATACCTGCGTGGAATACGGCATGCACACGCTTTTCTTGACCGTTCCAGATCTGTTGGATTGGCTGCGATATTCGTATGACGCGAGCGATACCACATTTGAGCAGCGTTTCGAAGAGATCCGCAATGTGGGCCTGCTGGTCTTGGATGACCTGGGCGCGCAAAACGCCACCAAATGGGCGGCCGAAAAACTGTTTCAGATCATTGATTACCGTTATTCACGCAAGCTGCCCCTGGTGGTGACCACCAATTTGACCTTCGAAGACCTGGATGAACGCATCCGTTCGCGGCTTCAAGACCCCGACCTTTCCACGCGGGTGCGCATCCTCGCGCCCGATTACCGTACCCCCATCAAAGACAGCAAGGACCCGCTGGTTTACCAGCTTCAATTATTGGGTGATCGTTCTTTTGGCAATTTCAGCCTGCGTGAACCGGAACGTCTGCCTCTGGAAGTACAGAACAATCTTGAGAACGTTTTCCGTGCGGCGCAGGAATTTGCTGAAAATCCACGCGGATGGCTGGTGGTGACGGGTACCTACGGCTGCGGCAAGACCCACCTGGCCGCGGCCATCGGGAACTATCGCAAGGGAATGGGGGATGACCCGATCTTCGTGGTCGTACCCGACCTGTTGGACCATTTACGCGCCACGTTCAGTCCGACCAGCAACGTGTCTTATGACGAGATGTTCAATCGTGTCAAAGAGGCTTCGATCTTGATCCTGGATGACCTGGGAACGCAAAGCGCCACCCCGTGGGCGAGAGAAAAACTGTATCAGATCTTCAACGAGCGATATAACGCCAAACTTCCCACCGTGATCACCATGTCGGGCAACCTGGAAGACCTTGACGCACGCATACGCAGCCGGATGCTGGACGGCCGGGTTTGTACGATCTATGAGATCATGACCCCCTCCTATCGCGGTGGGGCACCGCGTGTTGAAAGGCCGCGCAAGAATCGAACCTGACGTTGGTTTGAATTTATAAAGGTTTTACCTCTGAGGTGCAATTCGGGCAGCGCGAAGCCTTTTTGGAGATGGTGGTCATGCAGAAGGGGCATTCACGCGTGGTGACCTCAGCGGGTTTCTCTTCCTTCTTTGAAAAGCGGTTCACGGCGCGTATGACCAAAAAGATCACCAGTGCCACGACGAGAAAATCGACCACGTTGTTGAGGAACAAGCCGTAATTTAGGGTTGGCGCGCCTGCGGCCTGGGCTTCGGCCAGACTTGTATATGGGGTGCCGCTCATGTTCAAATAAAGGTTTGAAAAATCCACCTTGCCGAGTAGTAATCCGATAGGGGGCATGATGATGTCGTTGACCAGGGATGATATGATCTTCCCGAAGGCCCCACCGATGATGACCGCCACGGCCAGGTCCAACACATTGCCGCGCATGATAAATGCCTTAAACTCTTTTAACATAATTCCTCCAGATCGATGAACTTATTATTCATTGTAATAAAATATCCATCCAAGGAAAAGGAAAACCAGCCGCCTTTTTAAGAAGAACTTAACCACCCTGAAAATCGCTTTTAGAGAATTGGTAAACCCGTCTTATGCTTAACCGTCTTAAAACCGCTCGCAAAGAATACCCCGCCCAATTCTGGGTGCTTTTTACCGGTATGCTGGTCAGCACCATCGGCCAATCCATGATCTGGCCTTTTTTAACATTATATGTGACCAAGAAACTTGAACTGCCCCTGGCCCAGACTGCCGGACTCGTGAGCCTGAACGCCTTGAGCGGATTATTATTCGTGTTTATCGCCGGCCCGATCGTTGACCGTGTCGGGCGCAAATGGGTGATGGTATTCAGCCTGGTTGGCCACGGTCTGCTTTATTTTGCCATGGGGTTTGCCAATTCCTATCTGCATTTTGCCGTGATTCAGATCTTTATGGGTGCGCTCACCCCGCTTTATCGGGTGGGGGCGGATGCCATGCTGGCAGATCTATTCCCGGCCGAAAAACGAAATGAGGCGTATTCGCTGATCCGCTTGAGCAGCAACGCGGGAGTATCCATTGGGCCGGCAATCGGCGGATTGGTGGCTTCTTCCTCCTACGCCCTTGCTTTTACCATCGCCGCGGCGGGGTTAAGTTTTTACGGGCTGCTGTTGGCGTTCTCAGCAAAAGAAACACTTCCCGCAAGAGTAGAAGGTCCTCGGAATCACGAACCTTTCCTGACGGGCTACGGGAAAATTTTACGGCATGGATCCTTCATGGGTTTTGTGGGTTCTCTCACGTTAACCTCCATGCTGGTTTCACTGGTTTGGGTGCTGCTGCCGGTTTATATGAACCTGAACTTCCACATCCCTGAGAGCCGCTACGGCTTTATCCCCACGACCAACGCGGTCATGGTGGTTGGCCTGCAGATCTTGGTGACGCAGCTCATCAGGCGCAGAAAACCCCTGGCAATGATGACCCTCGGAACGGTCTTGAGTGGGATCGGCACCTTGATGATCGCCTTTTTTAGCGGCTTTTGGGGATTCTGGTTTTGTATGGTGGTGATGACCTTCGGTGAATTGGTGCTCGTGCCGACGGCCACTTCTTATACGGCCAACCTTGCCCCGGTGGAAATGCGCGGCAGGTATATGAGTTTTTTCTGGTTAACCTCCAACGTGGCTTCCGTCATCGCGCCAGTACTGGGAGGATATTTGAGTGACATCTTCGGTGGACGTTTCATCTGGTATGGTGGGGGTGTGATCGGACTGGCCGCCGTGGCTGCCTTTGCTGCATTATCATTCACACTCGAGAAGCGCAAAGCCTGATGACCTGGGAGTAATTATTAAATCAGATGATTTGCGCATCACCAGCGACCTTATTATAATGAGAGCATCATGAAGGTTTTTCGCTGCATCCTTTTGCTGGTAATCGTTGCCTTTCTTGCGCTGCCTGTTGAAGGCAGTGTGCAGGCTCAAACTTCCGACTCGGTCTACGTCCCTGAAACCGGCCACTGGATCAAGGAAGATTTCTTGCTTACTTACAATGGCGTGGCTGACCCGTTGTTATATTTTGGGTATCCGATCACCGACGAATTTACCGATCCCGAGTCGGGCAGACAGGTACAGTTTTTCCAGCGGGCGGTCTTTGAACTGGTGAACGACACGGAGGGGAAACGGGTGGTCATGCTGCCCCTGGGTTCCCTCCTGCATGAGGACGGGGCGGAAAAAGCCGACATCCCCAACGAGGGTCCAACTTGCCGGGCTTTCGACAACGGCATTTCAGTCTGTTACGCGTTCTTGCAGTTTTATGATGCCTATGATGGCGACACCTGGTTTGGAAACCCTGTATCCGAAGTTGAAGTGGAAGACGGCCATTTTGTACAAAATTTCGAGAACGTACGCATGGAATGGTGGCCCGACAAACCAAGCGGACAGAAGGTAAACCTCTCTGACCTGGGGCGCATTTATTTCGAAAAAATGATCGGCGATCCTGAACTGTTGACAGCCAGCACGCCACTGACCGTAAATCGCTCAGAGGACAAACCATCGGTAAACGTCTTTGCCTTGCATTCTCTCATCGGCGCAGGGGAACAGCAAACCGTATTCGTGATCGTACAGGATAAATTCCTTAAACCCATGCCCGGCGCTCAAGTGGGCGTAACCATTTATTATCCTGATGAGGACAAGGAATTTTACCGTCTTGGAGAAACCAATGAGTTGGGGGTCAGCCGGTTCACTTTTCCGGTTGGGAATTATGAATCCAAATCAACCATTTTTGTGGAAGCGGAGGCCACCCTCAGGGGGGAGACGGGTAAAGGCAAAACCTGGTTCCGTATCTGGTGGTAGGTTATTTATGGTTCGATCCACGCGGCCAACCGGCCGCGTTTTTATTTTTGATCCTTCAATTCATCAAAAAGCCTGCGGTAATCATTCACATTGGAAGGGTTTAGGGAAATGATGTTTTGCAGGGTGGCGAGGGCGCCCGCTTTGTTTTCCTGTCCGAGACATTTTTCTGCCAGAGCGTCCAGCTTTTCTACGATCTCAGCGGTACGGTTTTGTGTCTGATAGAACGAGATAAGGCGTTTTTGGATCTCGGTGTTGTCAGGCTTTTCTTCGAGCAGACCTTCAAGAAACCGTTCCGCGGAATGGTGCTGGCCTGTGGAATCCAATAATTTCAAGTAAGCATCCAGTTCATTCATGGCCGCGGAACCCAGTCCAATGCGCAAGTAGAGATCAACCAGGGTGGCGCGCGTGGAGGCGTCCTGCGGTTCCAGGTTGCGCAATTGCTCCAGAATCTTGACCGCTTCCTTGAGGTCCAGGCTTTGCAGTTCGATATCAGCCAGCTTGTTTAAGATCTTCATCGCCCAACCCTGGGGATCCTTACTCCTGTTGGTGAGGGCAAAGGCTTGTTGATATTGTCTTTTTGCCAGATCCAGTTCGGCGAGAAGATAATGGACGTTGGCAATTTCCATATATTGCTTGATCGCGTCGTCAATGCTGCCGTGGGTGATGAGCAGGTCGATCAGCATGGCCTTAATATCAAGGTTCATGGGGGCCAGACTGGAAACCCTGTTCAACAACCGGATAGCCTGGCCGGTTTCACCTTTTACATTGTAGAGGGTCGCGGCGTGAATGAATTTTTCGACGGCCTCGCTGGTTTGACCTTCCTGGATAAGAAGCTCTCCGATCTGAATGTGCAAAGGCAGGTAGTAAGGAGCGCAGGTAATGGCGAAAAAGGCTTCTTCCATGGCCGCGCGGATCTTTCCTTCGGCTGCTAGGTTCTTGATATAGGCAAGCTGTTCGATCACTTTGCAGGTACCGGTGTCGAGCAGCATTTCTGCCAGCGGTGTGGGGATTACGCCCTCAGACGGGGGCGGCATTTGAGCGCGTACCTGTTTGATGTATGCGCGCCAATCTGCTCTGGTCAACTGTTCTTCGATCATGCGGCAAATTTCATCGAGTTTCTTCTCGTCTTGTTCTTGCATCTGGGTTTCGATGAGGGGCTCATAGAGCAAGCTCATTTCATTTTCCAGCGCTTCAGGCAGGGTTTGGATGTCGGCGGATTTTAAGGCCTGCAGATAGTTGAGACAGGCTTCTCTTGTCTGTTTGGCGGTTCGCTTAAGCTTGGCCATCAGGAGAAAAGATGGCAGGGCGTATGTGGAAACACGCACTGATTTTTGAAGCTGCTTGATCGCTTTTTGTGAATTGCGCTGATGGATCAAATATGCATAAAGGTAATCAGCGGCGGGCAGATCAAGACCGAGACTGATGGCCCTCTCCAGTTCGACAACGGCTTCGTTGTCTTTTCCGGCGGTTTGAAGGTCGATGGCGCGGTTCAGGTGTTCGAGCATGCGGGAACGTTCCACCTGTTTTCCCGGAAGTTGACCCGTCCCCCAATTGAGAAGATTGAAAGAACGCCTGGCGGTGGGGATTTCACCCGCACCTGCATCACGCCCCTCAAACAAAAGACCGGCCAGTTCCTTAAGTGCGGTGAGTTTCCCTTCGGTCAGGGGGTCGTAATCAGGGGTTGTTTCCACAACCGGCTCAGGCTGTGAGACGGAACCTTGGTCACGTGTTTCGCTCAATAAAACGTCTTGAGGTGTTGGCTGAGACAGGGGCAGTTGCTTGCCGGATTTGAGGAACTCCAGGGCTTTTGGGGCCGAAGGGTTTTGGGGATCCAGTTTGATGGAATATTGCACAGCCTGCACGGCTTTTTCATGATCGCCGGCAGCCTGCAGGATTGCGGCCATGTTGAGATATTCCGCCGCGGATTCATTCTTGAGTCCCATTTTGTCGTAGATCATGGCCAGCCGCAAGCGGGGGCTCTGCTGGGTCGGGTCCAGCCGCGAGGCATTTTTTAAGTCACTGATGGCCAAGTTGGCGTTGCGGGCTTTTAGTTGTTTTTCAGCGGCGTGCATCAAGGCCTTCACGGCATCGCCGATCATTTCGTTGCGCTCATAGATGTGCGCCATTTTTTCAAATGGCATTGGGTCGTCAGGAGTAACGGATGAAGCCTGTTGATAGTAATGCAGGGATTCATCCAGCATGTCTAAACTATAACTGGCCAACCCCGCGCTGGCCAACGCCATGGCATCCATGGGAGAGAGCTGCAGCGCGGCCTGGTAGGCTTCGAGAGCTTTTTTCCACTCTTTATCCCAGGCCGCGGAATGGCCAAGTTTCATCAGTTCCTGGAATTTTTCAGTCTCTTGACTCATATTGACTCTTTCAGTGATGCGGGGTTATATGACCACCATGCTGCCCCAATTCTGACCGCTTCTGGCTTCGGTAAGGAGGGGGATGGAGAGGGTGTAGGCTTCAGACATGACCTTTTTCACCAGATCGGCTGTCTCGGGTAATTCTTTTTCCGGAACTTCCAGGACCAGTTCATCATGAACCTGAAGAAGCATTTTTGCGCGTAAATTCGCTTTTTGCAGGGCCGGGGCGAGGTGGATCATGGCGATTTTCATGATATCGGCCGCTGTGCCCTGGATGGGTGCGTTAATGGCTTCCCGTTCTTCGCGGTTGCGCATGTTGATGTTAACCGGGTTCGCCAAATTGGGAAAATACCTTCTACGCCCCAGCATGGTTTCAACGTACCCCTGCCTGGCAGCCAGTTTGCGAATGTTATCGAGATAAGATTTAACACCGGGAAAATGTTCAAAATAATCCTTGACAAAATTTTCAGCTTCTCCAAGGGTCAGGTCGGTGGACCGGCTAAGGCCGAAGGCGCTCATACCGTAAATTAAACCGAAATTGATGGCCTTGGCGTGACGGCGTTGCTCTTTGGTGACCTCTGCAAGCGGAATGCCGTGAATGGCGGCGGCTGTAGCGGCGTGTATGTCCTGACCGGCTTTAAAGGCTGCCAGCATGGATTCATCACCCGACATGTGCGCCACGATGCGCAACTCGATCTGTGAATAATCCACCGAAAGGAGTTGGTGACCGGGGGAAGCCACAAAGCCCAGGCGGACCTTGCGGCCGGTCTCTGTGCGCGTGGGGATGTTTTGCAGGTTGGGGTCGGTGGAGGCCAGTCGGCCGGTGACAGAACCGGTCTGATTGAAGTTGGTATGCACTCTGCCTGTGCGGGGGTTGACCTGCAGGGGCAGCGCGTCCAGATAAGTGGATTTTAATTTGGCCAGTTCACGATATTCCAGCAAGAGGTCAACGGCGGGATGCTGGCCGCTTAATTCATCCAGCACGGCGGCTGAGGTAGAATAATGTCCGCTGGCCGTCTTCTTATTGCGGTCAGGAGGTTCAAGTTTCAGCGTCTCGAACAGGACTTTCGAAAGCTGCTGGGTCGAATTGAGATTGAAAGGATATCCGGCGGCTTTGTAGACCTCATCTTCGATCTCACGCAGGCGTACTTCCATTTCACTACTGAAACGCTTGAGGAAGGGCGCGTCCAACATGATGCCCTCGCGTTCCATTTGCATCAGCACAGGGACGAGCGGCATTTCAATTTCGGTGAAAATGGTCTTGCATTTCTTTTCTTCCATTTTCTTATCCAGGACGGGCGCCAGCCGGAGGGTGACTTCGGCGTCCGCGGCGGCGTAAGGCGCGGCTGAGGCCACCGGTACCTGGTCCATGGAAATCTGGTTCTTGCCCTTGCCGATCAACTCTTCGATGTGGGTCATGCTGATGTTAAGATAACGCTCCGCCATGTCTTTCAGCCCAAGGTTATGCGAGGCGGGATCGATCAGCCATTCGGCCAGCATGGTATCAAAAGAGAGCGGGTTCACGTGCAATCCGCTGCTGCCCAGCACGAGGGCGTCGTATTTGATGTTATGTCCGATCTTGACGATGTTTGGGTTGGTCAAGGCGGGGGTTAGGGCTTTTAAGACTTCGGGAAGAGGAAGTTGGGTCGAAAGGCCGATATGGCCCACCGGTATGTAGTAGCCGGTGCCTTCCTGGACGGCAAGGGAAATGCCCACCAGGTCGGCACGCAGCGGGTCTGTGGAGGTGGTCTCCGTGTCAAAGGCGATCTTGTCAGACGCAGATAACAGATCCGCCAGGTGCTGTAACTTTTCTACGCTGTCCACGATGACGGTTTCAAGCTCATAAGCGCCTGGCAAACCGATCTGCTGGACCTCCGTGGCGAAAAGGGGCATTTGTCCCTTCAAGCCAGATTTCACCAGGGGAGCAGTGATGGTATGCAGGCGCGGGATGAGGGTGCGGAACTCAAGTTCCCTGAAGAGTGATTCGACTGCAGACACATTGATGTGGTCGGTGCGGGCATCTTCCAGTTGCAGCACGACCCCGACGTCGGTCTTAATACGCGCAAGGGTTTGGCTGAGATAGGCTGAATCTTTCCCTTCCTGCAATTTCACCGCGGCACGTCCGGTGATCTCGTTGAGATGAGCGTAGATTTCATCGAGGGTTTGATATTGTTCCAGCAGGGTGACGGCCGTTTTTTGACCGACCCCGGGAACCCCCGGGATGTTATCGGAGGGATCGCCGACGAGGGCTTTGTAATCAACCACCTGGTCGGGGTTTACCCCCAGATGAGCCTTAACGTCTGCCGCCGAATAATTTTTGGCTTCCGAGATCTTCGTGCCTGAGAGACTCACGACGATGCGGTCGTTCACCAATTGCAGCAGGTCGCGGTCTCCGGTGATGATCTTGACACCAAAACCTTCGCGCACTGCCTGGTAGGCGATGGTACCCAGGATATCGTCGGCTTCCACTCCCTCCAGTTCCAAACGGGGAAGATGAAAGGCATCGACAAGCTGGCGAATGCGCTCGATCTGCGGACGGAGATCGTCGGGCATTTTCGCGCGCGTGGCTTTGTAATCGGGAAAGATCTCATTGCGAAATGTTTTACCCGTGTCAAAAGCTACCGCGAGGTATTCGGGTTTTTCCTGTTCCAGCAAGCGCATGAGCACGTTGGCAAAGCCAAATATACCCGCCGTGGGTTCACCCTCACGGGTCTGCAGCCTGTCACTGCCTGCGGCTGCCGTCAGCGCAAAATAGGTGCGATAGGCAAGGGCGTGTCCGTCGATTAAATAAAGAACTGGTGGCATGAGAGCGTATCCTTTTGATCAGCAGGTCAGGGTGTGGCGGCCTGTGCCTGAACCTGCCAGGAGCGGGCGACAAAATCGGAGATGAGGCTGGCTGGAGGCAATTCCATGCCGCTTACCGCCAAATAGTCTGAGGCCCAAAAATCTTCAGAGGTTTTCTTGCGGGCGATTTCTGCGAAATTGGCATAGATGTGCGCGGAGGTCAGGCTTCGAATATGGTGAATCACTTGATGTGGACAGACTTCAAAGGGGATTGAAACCGTCCAGAGCATAAATTGAGGACGAATGGTCATGTTGACCAACTGCCAGCCCTGCGCTTCAAGGAATTGCGGCAGGCTGCCCCCCAGTTTTTCAGAGAGGTCTTTGGTAAGAAATGTGCTCTTGTCTTCGGGGACCAGCAGACAGGTGTATTGGAAGCGCACCTGGCTTACAGGTGAAGGATTTTCTGACTCTTTCGGTTGTTGCTCTGAAACGGTTTGGGGTTCCAGATTTCCCTCGCCTGGTGATGATTGCTCTAAACCAGCAACAGGTTGCAAAGGATCAGAGCCGGGATGGTCAGTTATTTCATCAAGCAGCTCGGCAAAAGAAGTGCTTTGTTCATCCATCCCCAGCGGGGTGAGAGGTTCGATCTCTTTTTCCATGACCGGCGCAGCTTCCTGTTCCATTTCCCAGGGCAAGACGAAGTCGATCTCTGGCAAGGGTTCGCTTTCAACTATTTCTGACCGATCTCCTTCGTTTTCCGAGAAGGACGCGGGTTCGAGTTCGCCTGCCAATGGGTTTTCGGGTTCCGGCTCAGAAAAAAGCGGGTTTGCCTGTGCTTCCTCTTCGATTGTTGGAGCTGCCGGCTCGGTGGTTGTTTCAACGGCAGGGATGGCAACGCCGACCTTTTCCAGTTCATTCAACCAAGCCGGTTTTTTCTCCTCCAGGCCATCCTGTTGACCAGCATCTTCAGGCTGGGGATCGGGGGCGGGCATAGCCGCAAGGAGCGTGTTCAACGCCTCCAATTCCTCCTGGCTGATGCCTGGAGAGTCACTTACCACGGCGGGCTTGCCGCCAAGAAGGCTCAAGGCGTCCAGTTCGTCTTGCGAGATGGACGGAGAGAACGGCTGCATGGATTCGAGGGTTTTGCTTTGTTCATGAACCCTGGCAAGCGTTTTTTGGGCGATCTCCTGTTTGATCTCATTTGTGGAAGGGTAATTTTTTTGGAGATCGTTTTTTACCTGGTTCAATTCACGCCGAACCTGTTGGAGCGGGATGGTTTGGCCATAGACCAGTACAAGCACCACGTTGCTGACCAGTTTGGTTGCGTATACAAATCTTGATTCTTCTTCAACATCCAGATATCGAGCGATCTCGTTGTTCTCTTCTTCACGCCAATAACGAAGGAGGAAATCACGAACCAAGGCGGCGAGGTTTTCATCGGTGCTTCCTGATCTGGCGGTTATTTCTCCCTTGATCGAGATCAAAGCCGATTGGGCGGTGGTGGCAGCCAGGATCTGCCTGGCTTGTTTTACACCGTTTTCAGGGATCTCGAGCCATTGTTTGACCAGATCGTCAAGAGCGTCCACCTGGGTTTGCTGCGGGAGGGGTTGATCAGAAAGCAAACGGGTCAGGGCGCTGCCGACCTCCTGCCCTGAAAATGGTTTGCTGAGAAATCCGTTTGTCACCAATCCTTCGAGCATAGGATCTTTGGGGTCGTTTCCGGGTGGAAACACAAGGATTTTCAATTCGGATTGCAACGCCGAAAGGTCCCTGGAAAAAGCGGCCACGGGAATATCATGCAGATCGCCATCGAGGATGGCAATCTCATAAAAATTCTGGTTGGCGAGGGTCAGTGCGTCCTGCGCAGTGGTCGCGCCGGTCACTTGATAACGCCCGCCTTCTTCCAAATGAGATTGAACCTGATGAACAAATTCAGGGTCTGGTGACACAACCAGGATCACGTGCTGCATGTAAAAAGTGTATCACGGCGTCAATATCGATGCAAGCAGGTATCCGGCTGCGGACAGCCGACCTACTCAAGCAGGTCATCCTGTGGCATAATCGCTAGAACCTTTGTTTTGAGGAACAATCCTTGGACATCCATTCCGTCTGTATCATTGGTCTTGGTTACATCGGCCTGCCAACCGCGGGGATGTTCGCTTCGCGGGGCATTAAAGTGACCGGGGTGGATAACAACCCTGAAGTTGTAAAAAGCCTGCGCTCGGGCAAGGTACACATTTACGAACCCGGATTGTCTGAGGTGATCGAAAAAGCGCTGCAAAGCGGCAACCTGGTGGTGGAATCAGCCCCTGTGCCGGCCGATGTTTTTTTGATCGCGGTCCCCACACCTTTTTATGAGGACAAGAAAGCCGATATGCGCGCCGTGGAATCCGCCGCGCAATCCATCGTGCCGGTTCTCAGAAAGGGCAACCTCGTTGTCCTTGAATCCACGTCCCCGCCGCTGACCACGCGTGAACGCCTGCTGCCCATCCTGGAAGGATCAGGCTTGAAAGCCGGTGAGGATTTTATGCTTGCTTATTCACCTGAACGGGTTCTGCCCGGCAGGATCATGGAGGAATTGACCGGCAATGCCCGTGTGATCGGCGGCATCGACCAGGCATCGGCCAAAGCCGGCAAGGAACTCTATCAGATTTTTGTGGAAGGTGAGATCGTGCTCACCGATGCAACCACTTCTGAAATGGTCAAGCTAATGGAAAACACCTATCGCGACATCAATATCGCGATTGCCAACGAGTTTTCGAGGCTGGCGGATCGTTTTGGCGTGGATGCCTGGGAAGCCATTCAAATCGCAAACAAACATCCGCGGGTGAATATCCTCAATCCGGGGCCCGGGGTGGGCGGCCACTGCATCAGCGTGGACCCCTGGTTCTTTGTGGAAGCCGCACCCGATCTGACCCCCCTGATCACAACAGCCCGATTGGTGAATGACGGACAGCCTGATTTTGTGCTGTCTTTGGTCAAGCGCAGCCTGAAGGATTTGCGCGGCAAGAAACTGGCCCTGCTTGGTCTGGCTTTTAAACCCGATGTGGATGACCTGCGTGAAAGTCCGGCCGTTGAGGTTGCCGAACGCCTGGCGCGTGAAGGAGCCGTGGTGAAGGCTTGTGAACCTTACAAACCCGACTACGATGGAAAGGGCTACGCGGTTTCGTCATCCTTGGAAGAGACCGTTCATGATGTAGACGCGGTGTTGCTGCTGGTGGGGCACGTCCAATTCAAGAAATTAAACCCTGAGGAATTAAAAAATCAGACCACGGCCAGGTTGGTGGTGGATTGTGTGAATGTATTAAACCCCATGGAATGGCAAGCTGCCGGTTTCACCCTGTTGAGACTGGGTGATGGAAAGAATATCTGACCGGATGAAAACGACGCGAGTTCTCTCGATTTTTGGCACCCGGCCTGAAGCGATCAAGATGGCCCCGGTTGTGCTTGCCCTGAATGAAAACGCAGGCGTTGAATCAAGGGTTTGCGTCACGGCCCAGCACCGTGAGATGCTGGATCAGGTATTGCAATTATTCGACATTCAACCTGATGTCGATCTGAACCTCATGCGGCCGAATCAAAATCTGTCGGAATTGACCGCTCAGATCCTTCAATCACTTGATCCGATCTTAACACAGGAAAAACCGGACTGGATCCTCGTGCAGGGGGATACCACCACGGTCATGGCGGCAAGCCTGGCAGCATTTTATCGCGGCATTCATGTCGGGCACGTGGAAGCGGGGCTGCGCACAGGCGACAAGCACCAGCCCTTCCCGGAAGAATTAAACCGGCGCATCGCATCGGTGACGGCTGATCTCCATTTTGCGCCAACAAACCTTAGCCGCGAAAACCTGTTGCGTGAAGGCATTGATGAGCGGAGAATCCTGGTGACAGGAAACACGGCCATTGATGCCCTCAAACTGATCACGGCCAAACCCGCCCCTGACCTGGTCAGCGGGTGGATCAAGGAATGGGGTGTTACCGACGGATCGAAGAGACTGGTACTGGTCACTGCCCATCGCAGGGAAAATTTTGGCGAGCCGATCAAACAGATTTGCCTGGCCATCAAGCAACTGGCGGAACGGTACGGCGAGTCCCTCGAAATCGTTTACCCGGTTCATCTCAACCCCAATATCCAGGAGCCGGTGAAAAACATCCTGGGTGGACAGAACGGGGTAACCCTGCTACCGCCTCTTGAATACGTCGCACTGGTGCATTTGATGAAGGCTGCCACGCTGATCCTGACCGATTCGGGAGGGATCCAGGAAGAAGCCACGGGGCTGGGAAAACCCGCCCTGGTTTTACGAGACAAAACCGAAAGGCCTGAAGGCGTGACGGCCGGCGTGTTGAAACTGGTCGGCACGGAAGCCCTGCGCATCGTAGCGGAAGCCAGTCGTCTGCTGGATGACCGCACCGCTTATGAGACCATGGCGCATGCCGCAAATCCATTCGGAGACGGAAACGCCGCCCAGCGGATCGTTAAAGGCATCCTCGATTTTCAACCCTAAACTTATGGAAAAAACCATTTGCATCCTGCCTCAACACACAGGCTTGGGAGGCCCGGCTTCCTTCCAGGCCAGGCTCTCAGCGGTTTTGGTCTCACGCGGCTATCTCATCAATCATGACGCGATGGATCCGGCTAATCACGCGATCCTCGTCATCGGCGGTACTCGGCAATTAAGCCTGTTGAGACAGGCCAAACAAAACGGGGTGCGTATCGTTCAGCGCTTGAACGGAATGAACTGGGTGCACCGCCAAAAATGGACGGGGGTGAAGCATTTTATTCGCGCAGAAATTAACAACCTGATCCTGGCCTCCATCCGCAATCTCGCGGATGAAATCGTATATCAAAGTATTTTTTCGCGAGACTGGTGGGTCGAAAAACGAGGTCCCACCCGGCTGCCCGGCCGTGTGATCTATAACGGGGTGGATCTCGAGCAATATTCGCCCCGGGGTGTTGAAAATCCACCCGGAGATCATTTTCGTCTGCTGATGGTTGAGGGTAGTTATGGCAGCGGTTACGAGGGAGGGCTGGAAACTGCTTTTGAATTGATGAACCTGCTGCAGCGCAGGCTGGATCAACCCCTGGAATTAATGGTGGTTGGAAATGTTCCGAATGTGTTGCGCCAGAAAGCTGCGCTTGCGGGGCTGGAAGTGGTCACCTGGCGGGGGGTGGTTAAACGGGATGAAATTTCGGCAATCGACCGGTCTGCTCATCTGTTGTTTTCTTCCGATGTGAACGCGGCCTGTCCAAATTCGGTCATTGAAGCGCTGGCTTGTGGGTTGCCGGTTATTGGATATGATACCGGTGCACTGCCAGAGCTTGTTTTAGGGGAGGCGGGAAAAATTGCCCGCTATGGTGCCAATCCCTGGAAATTACAGAAGCCGGATATTCACGCGCTGGCAGACGCGGCATTCAACGTGCTATCAAATCAACAGGCCTGCCGAAGAGCGGCGAGAGACCTTGCGGAGAAGAATTTTAACATCCAGTTGATTGCCGACCGCTATGTTGAAGTCCTTTTGCACCACACTTCTTGATCAACGCTGCCTTTTTAATTCCCAAAGTGTGCCGAGGATGATGATCATGAGCACGGTCGTGGATGCGACGATCACCCCACTGGTGACCGGATAATTCCTGGTTGATCTTTGTCTTTCGATCTCGGCCGGAGTCAGAGGCCGTACACCCGTTTGTTCTGTTGCCTGAGGTCCATCCTGATTCAACTCTTCTTCATAAGAGGGTTTCGGACCGCTCAATAATATTGCGATGGTCAGCAAACCAAAAATTGCCAGCACGAGTACGATCCTGCTTCCGATTACACTTTTCGCGATGGAACTTAGAGGTTTGTTCTTCGACATTTGATCGGGTCCTTTTTCTGAATCTGGCTTTCAGATCTGTTGCGCGATCAGCCAACGCTTTAGGTATTATACTCTCGCCTTTCAGATCAATGATCTGAAAACCTGCTAATCGATCTTTGGGTTACTCAACAAGGCGGTGAGAAGTGCCACCGTGTATTCAAGGTCCTGCAGGTCGATCATTTCTGAGGGGGAGTGCACGTGTCTGCAGGGGATGGAAATCACACCACAGGGAACGCCCGCTCTGCTGACCTGCATCACCCTCGCGTTGGTGGTTCCTACATCCAGTACTTCTCGCTGACAGGGAATGTGTTCTTTTGCGGCGGTCTTTTCCATCCACTTGACCACGCCGGGGTCGCTCAGCATGCCGGTATCTCGCAGTTTGATGGCAGGTCCTTTTGCCAGGTCCACCTGCATCTTGATCCCCAGGATATCCAGGGAGGGCGTTACATCCACAGCGATGGCCAGGTCGGGTTCAACGGCATAGGATGCCGTGGTGGCGCCCCTGGTTTGAGTTTC
Source organism: uncultured Anaerolinea sp. (assembly GCA_964570925.1). Taxonomy (GTDB): domain Bacteria; phylum Chloroflexota; class Anaerolineae; order Anaerolineales; family Anaerolineaceae; genus UBA6107. Next base: position 17,029 of record CAZNAF010000006.1, on the reverse strand, counting down.
TTCCTGGGCGCTGAAGACAAACACCAATTCATGAGGTGTGGATTTGATCCGTTTGATGGTTTCGATAAGGGCGGCGCAAGAAGAACGGTTATCCAGAGATTTCGCCATGACCCTTCTCCCAAGGTCATAAAATGGCTCGTCGAGAACCCCCACGCTGCCGATGGCCACCGGGCAGTCGCGATCACTTGCCGCGCCAACATCAATGTAGTGTTCCTCAATGGACGGAATGGTTTTCTTGTCTTCCTGGCGGTCGCTGTTGATCGTGCCGCGCGTCCCATCCAAAAAGACCACTCGCGCCCCTGCCAAATATCGCGGAAAAAGTCCTCCCAGAGCGGAAAAACGGATCAGCCCGTTCTTTTCCACATGACTGACCATGAACCCGATCTCATCCATGTGGGCATCGATCAAGATCTTCAATCCGCGCGGGGTCTTTTCCCCGAGATGGACGATCAAGTTACCCAAGGCGTCCACTGTTACCTCTCTTGCCAGGGGGGCAACTTCGCTGCGGATCAACTCGCGGATCGGGCCTTCGTAGCCGGAGGGGGATGCGGTTTCGGTTAATTTTTTAAGCAGGGATTTCATGGGAACTCCAGTATGATCGTGAATCCACTCGATCAGAAGCGGTCTTCTTTCAGTACGTCCGGGGTGAGTTGTTCAAGGGCGAGTTTCAACAAGCGCAGCGTGTTCTGCCAATCTGAGACGGAAGCCAGCATGACCGCTGTGTGCGCGTAACGACCGGGGATGGAAACGGACACGGCAGGGACGCCCTGCCTGGTGAGATGCAGCGCCCCCGCGTTGGTTCCGCCGCCTCCGGGCTGCCGAAATTGGTAGGGGATCTTGTTCTCCTCAGCCACGTCTTTCAGGTATCGGATCAGGCGGGGGTCTGAAAGGGTTCCGGCGTCCGAAAGGTAGATGGCCGGGCCGTGGCGGAGTTTGCAATTGTATTGAGTATTTTCTCTGCCATCCGGGCGGGGAAGATCATGGGCGGGCGTGGAATCCACGGCGATGACGACCTGGGGGTCGAAATCATAAGCCGCGATCTTAGCCCCGCGCAGCCCTATTTCCTCCTGCACGGTGAACGAGGCTAAAAAGTCAATGTGCTCGGGAACGGTTTTGAGGATCTCGATCAGGGTCGCGCAACCGAGGCGGTCATCGAGGGCTTTGGCGAAAATGGCGTCTCCTGCGCGGTGGAACCGGGTGGCGTAAGCGGCGTAATCACCGCGGGTAGCCTTGTCCTTTCCGGCCGGCCCCAGATCGATGCGCAGGCTGGTTTTGGCAATGATGGTCTCTCTCTCGCCAGCATCGGTCAAATGGATGGGCTTGCAACCGATGACGCCCGGGATTTTCTCTTTGCCGACCACGACGGCTTTTGATATGAACTGGCGTTCATCGCCGCCGCCGACCTGTTCAAATAAAAACATTCCATCGCTTTCTTGTTCGACGAGCATGAAACCGACCTCGTCCATATGGGCATCCATCATCACCCGAAATGCGGGGGTTTTGCGGGCGTGCTTTCGCACCAACAGGTTCCCCATGGCATCGACCTTGACCTCGTCGGCCAGGCCACTCACCCGTTTGCGGACGATCTCGCGAACTTCTCCTTCATTCCCTGAAACGCCGTTGGCATTGGTTAATTCCTTCAGCAGATCCAGCTGGGCCTTGCCAATGCGATAGTTACTGGCTGGATTTGTTGTCATTGGGACTCCCCATTGAACCAGTCAGACAAAGTGTCGCTATTCAGATTGGTAATCAATCTGGCCAACAACCTTCCGGTGCGTTCAATATCATTCAGGCTGACCATTTCCACGCTGGTGTGCATATAGCGCAGGGGGACGCTGACGACTACCGTGGGGATACCACTTCTGGAAATTTGCAGGGGCATCCCGTCGGTGCTAGAACTTACGGGCATGGCCTCAAGATGATAAGGCAGTTCGATTTCCTCGGCCAGTTTGACCAGTCGGCGAGTCAAGGCTGGATGATTATTGGCACCCGTGCCGATGGTCGGCCCACCTCCGAGGGGGAAGGTGCGGTAATCGTTGGACCCCGGTCCATCGGCGAAGGTCACATCCACCGCCACGGCAAGATCAGGTTTCAGGCTGAAAGCAGACGTGATCGCACCGCTGTAAGTGGTCTCTTCCCCTGTGGTGGCCACGGCAAATACATTCCAGTCAAGGTTAAATTTCCTAATTTCATCCAGACAGACGGTCACGGCTGCCACGGAGGCACGGTTATCGAGGCTGTGACCGGCAAGGGTGCGACCCTCAAACTGGAGGGGAGGCTGCCGAAACGCTACCAGATCCCCCGCTCGGACGCAATGATCCAAATCTCTAGCACTCAATCCTGTATCAATAAACAATCGTTCAAAAGCCGGTGCTTTACCGCGCGCTTCTGTTTCGAGGAGCCTGTCTGGCAACATTTGCACGATGCCTTGTAGTTCCTTTTTTCCGAAAACGGTCACAAGTTGTCCCGGCAGCACACGGGGATCCACGCCGCCGATCCTGGTGATATAGATCAGGCCGTCTTCAACCGATTTGACCATCATCCCGATGGCGTCCATGTGGGCGGCGATCATCAGGGATGGCGATTTTTCACTTATGGAGGATCTACGCAATCCATGCAGGCTGCCCAGCGCGCTAACACTTAACTCGTCAACCAGCGGCCGCCAGGTTTCTGCGATCTTGTTGGCCACCGGTCTTTCAAAGCCGGAAAGTCCGGAATCAGAGATCAGGTCAGTTAAAAAAGGGAGGACGTCCATCATTGAATTTCAGGGTGATTCAGTGGTTTCCACGGTGGCCTCCGTGGCCGTCACCGTAAAACTTGGAGAGGGGGAGGGAGTCGCGGTTGCTGTCACCGTCGAAGTGGGAGTGTCAGAGGGGATCACAAAGGTGGCGGTAGGCGCCGGGGTATTGGTAATGGTTGGTGTGGTGGAGGGGAAAGGCGGGCTTGTGGGAATAACGCCAAATGTGGCAGAGGGTTGTCCGTCCCAAAGGGAAAGGGTGGCTGTGATGGTAGCCGTGGGGGTCGTGGTCAACTTTTTCTCGAGCGAATTCCCCACCCACAAGACGATCATCCCCAGCAGGTAACAGGGCAGCGTCGCAAAAATGATGATGATCAGGGTGGAGCGTAATTTATCGGGTTTAGCTGGTTTTTGTGCCATGCCCTAATTCTAACTCACCTTTTAAGAATCGCACCTTAATCACCGGGGTTCGGTTCATTTTTTTGTTTCCAAAGCCGCGCTGGTATTGGCCTGCCGAATCTCTTGCTGGACGGTCACAAAAAGGTTTTCTGCTTTCAGATCGGTAATGGTATAGCAGGGGCTGTTCAAGTGATCGGCTAAAGTCTGTGCGAGTCCCTGGTCAAAAGCCGCGTGTTCCATATTAATGACCACACTGTGGATCTTTTCTTTTGCGATCATTTCGGCAAATTCAGCGGATTCATCTGTGGCAGTTTTTCTTCCAACGGATACATTGCCGGCACCGTCGGTGAGGACGATCAACAGCGGCATGATCTCGGGATGCAGCATTTTTTCTTTCTTCAAAACCTCATACGCCATCAGCAGACCGGCACTCAGGGGGGTTTTCCCCCCGACAGGCACATCAGCCAGGGCTTCCTGGGCTAAAAGGACGGAATTGGTGGGGGGCAGAACCAGGGTGGCCTTGTTCTTTTGGAAGACGATCAAACCGACCCTGTCTCTTCGCTGATAGGCATCGGTGAGCAGCGAAAGGATCGCACCCTTGGTGGCTTCCATGCGTTCCGCCACGGCCATTGACCAGGAGGCATCGACCAGGAACAGGATCAAATTGGCGGCTTTACGTACCCTGATCTTTTTCATGTAATCGTTGGGGCTGATGGCAAAAGCGACCTTGTTGCGTTTTTTGATCTCTGATCGGTCGCGCTGGAAGGGTGCCGCGGCACGCAGGGTTGCGTCAAAAGCCAGATCGTTGGTCTTTCCTGCTGCAGGCCTGGATTGAATATAACGCCCACGTTTACGTTCGGTGTGTGTCACAGAACGGCGTCCTGCGTAAGAACGCATCATTTTATCCAGCGGCGTGTCGAGTTTGCGCGGGTTAAATTCATCTCCACTGGCTACTTTTTTCCCTCCTGTCCACCAGAAGGCGTCATTCTTGTCGAAAACGTTCTGTTGGGCGGGTTCAGGGTTTCCTTTATCAGGAGATTGTTCGCCGGACTGATCCGGCGTTACGCTTTTTTTGTGGAAGTGGATTCTTCATCGCCCAAGGCGGAAGAAGAAGGCTGGTCGCTTTCTGATGATTTGGCACCCGAGAGTTGTTCGATGCGTTCCTGAAGCTCTTCCATGCCCATCTCTTCACGCTGGAAGGGGCCGCTTTTGAGGCGGTGGGGAAGGGCAAGTTCGGCAGCCAGGGCGATGTCGCGGTCGGTGATCGAGGTGCGGCCATCCAGGGCGGCTTGCGCGCGGGCGGTTTTCAAGATCACCAGATCTGCCCGATGTCCATCCACGTTGAGGGAGGAAGTGAGGGCGGCAATGGAGAGGAGATTTTGACTGGTGTGGGTAACCTTATCCACCAACTCTCTGGCTTTTGTGATCTGGGCTGACAACTCATTTTCATGGGCCTGCCACTCATCGCGGAAGTGATTTGAATCGGCCTCAAAGGAAAGGTTTCTTTCCATGATGTAGACGCGTTCACGGGCATCACGAATGCCTCTGATCTCAACCGACAGCGCAAAGCGGTCAAGCAACTGCGGCCGCAGGTCGCCTTCTTCGGGGTTCATGGTGCCGACGAGGATAAAGCGGGCGGGATGAGAGAAGGAAATCCCTTCGCGTTCGACGATGTTCACCCCCATGGCCGCCGCGTCGAGCAACACATCCACGACGTGGTCATCCAAAAGGTTGACCTCGTCAATATACAGCAATCCGCGGTTGGCGGCTGCCAGCACACCCGGTTCAAAAGCCCTTACGCCTTTTTGAATGGCCTTCTCGATGTCCAACGTGCCCACCACGCGGTCTTCAGTAGCCGATACCGGCAGGTTGATAAAGGGTGTATGGCGGGTTACGGCGGTCAGGTCTTCTCCGGCTGCGGATCTGTCACGGCATTCGGTGCACCAGCTTGCGGGTTTATCCGGGTCGCATCCAAAGCGACAATTTTCAACGATTTTCACACTCGGCAAAAGCTCCGCGAGAGCGCGAGCGGCGGTTGACTTGGCCGTGCCCCTCTCGCCGCGGATCAACACACCGCCGATTCGCGGGTCAACGGCATTCAAAACCAGGGCGCGCCGCATGCGTTCCTGGCCGACAATGGCTGTAAAAGGGAAAATGGCTGGCATAAGGGTTATTCCTTGAATCAATATGGTCAATCTTGGGTAAGTTTACCATATTCAAATCATCATGCCTGCCCAGTTTTGAAAAGGTTAGACAAAAAGGCCGCCCCTTAAGCTTGGGGCGGCCACTTTTTGTGTTGAATTAAGGTCACATGAAAGCCGGCATGAGTGACGAAAAGGAACTGATATCACTGTTAATGACGGGAACCAAGGCGAAGACCAAAACCACGGCAACGATGATGCCGAGCAGGATCAGGCCAAGCTGGACGTAACCGAGGATCAAACCGGCCAGGGCCATGCCGTCCCCGCCGATGGTGCCGCCGCTATCACGGATCTCTTTTTTGGCCAGGTGTCCGGTGATCACCGCGGCGATCGCCCCCACGATGGGGATCAAGGTCCATCCGACCAATCCCGAAACCAGGCTGACGATGGATAGAGCACTGTCTCTCTTGGCGTAGGGCAGCGGAGGCAGATTCACTTGAGTTGAATTTTCTGGTGTTGACATTTTTTTCTCCTATTGGTAAACAAATTTCAGTATCTAAAGACATATACGTGTTTCCATTAGGAAGGTCGCATGATCGCGGTGCTTAAAGTGAAACACCCTGCCTTTTGAGACAGGGTGTCAGAATGGATCTGCCAAACGGGATCAATACAAGCTGCTGTTGATGTTGGAAAAGATATCAGCGATCGAAGAACCAAGGGCGGGAAGGATGGCGAAGATGGCGCAGATCGAAAGGACGATCAAGGCGATCTGGATGTACCCCAGGATCAATCCGGCGGTGGCCATTCCGGCACCTTTGATCATCCCGCCGCTTTCTTTGATCTCTTTTTTGGCCAGATGACCGGTAATGATCGCGGCAATCGCGGCGATGACCGGCAGAATAACGTACGCACCGATACCACAGATAAGGCTCACGATGGCAAGGGTGCTGTCTTTGGGGGTTGATATGACGGTGTAATTTTGTTGTGGAATTTGTTCTGACATAATAACTCCTTTGATTAGTGCTTTGTTTTAGTTAATCATAGACATACTATACAACATTTTTGACAAGAGGGGTATTTGTGATTGATGCTCTGGCGGTATAATTAAGCCATCAACCAACAGGAGAATTCTATGGCGGATCGAAAAATTCGTGTCTTGATCGCGAAACCCGGATTGGACGGTCATGATCGGGGAGCGAAGGTGATCGCGCGCGCCCTGCGTGACGCAGGTATGGAAGTGATCTACACCGGCTTGAGGCAAACCCCCGAAATGATCGCAGAAGCAGCCCTGCAGGAAGACGTGGACGTGATCGGCATGTCCATCCTCTCGGGGGCTCATCTGGTGTTGGTGCCCAAAGTCATTGAGACGGTCAGGAAGGCCGGCATGACGGACGTCGGCTTTTTTGTGGGCGGCATCATCCCGGAAGAAGACGTGCCCGCCTTGAAAGCGGCCGGAGTAAGCGCGGTCTATGGGCCCGGCACTTCGACGGTCACTGTGGTTGAAGACGTTAAAACCTTTGCGGTAAAAGCCGTTGCAGCCTGAGAATGCGGTCAATTCTTGATGAAAGATGATGCGTTTCCGTCTGTGGCAGACAGGCTGGCCCTGTCGCGGTTGATCAGCGAAGTTGAAAACGATTCTGAAAATGGCAGGGCGGCCCTGGACCGCTGTTTTACCCATTCGGGTAAAGCCCATCTGGTGGGTGTCACCGGAGCGCCGGGTACCGGAAAATCCTCCCTGGTTAACCGCGTCGCGCAGTTGATCCGGCGGGAAGGCAAAAAAACCGTGGCCATTGTGGCCATTGATCCATCAAGTCCTTTCACGGGCGGTGCGATCCTGGGAGATCGCGTGCGCATGCGCGACCTGGCCGGGGATGACGGTGTGTTCATCCGTTCCATGGCTTCGCGCGGACAGCTTGGCGGGTTGGCACGCGCCACCGCCGGCGTGGTACAGGTGCTGGACGCCGCTGGATTTGACCTGATCATGATCGAAACGGTTGGTGCAGGCCAATCAGAGATCGACATCGCACGCCTTGCGCATACCACCCTCGTAGTAGAAAGCCCCGGGATGGGTGACGACATTCAAGCGATCAAGGCCGGCATTCTGGAAATAGCCGACATCCTGGTGGTAAATAAAGCCGACCGCCCGGGAATAGAAAGCACGGAACGGGCCTTGAAAGCCAATCTTGAACTGGGTTACACACATCCGGTCAGTGGTAAGGCCGGACACGGTGGGTTCCAAGAAGAGGTCAAGGAACAGCCTGTCGATGGTTGGATGCCGCCGGTGATCAAAACCATCGCCACCGAAGAACTGGGTGTGCCCGAATTGATCAAGGCGATCGAAGATCATCGGCGTTATTTGGCAGAAAGCGGACTATACTATCTGCGTGAACGCGAACGCCTGAAAGAAGAGTTCGAGCATCTTTTACGCTATGAATTGGTGGAAAAATGGAAAGACAACACGTCCACTGAAAAGGTGGAAAGCGTTTTGCAGGAAGTTTATGCGCGCAAGCGTTCACCCGCCAGCGCGGCACGTGAATTGATCTAATATTGAAATACTGGCTCAAAGCCATGATCGAATACTCAGGAGAAAAGATGGAACGGACCCTCATTAAAGATTTGCGAAACAAACTTGACCAGACCGTTGAGATCAAAGGCTGGCTTCAAACCTTGCGCGACCAAAAGAAAATGCAATTTCTTATTCTGCGTGACCCCAGCGGGTCGGCACAAGTTGCCCACTGGAAACCCAACAACGAAGCCCTGGCCGAAGAAATTGCCAAATTGGGAACCGAAAGCGCCCTGACCATCACCGGCAAGGTGGTGGATAACCCCGTGGTGAAACTGAACGGTCTTGAAATTCAGCTCGAGTCTTTAAAAGTGGATAACGCCGCCGACATCCCCTTACCCTTCGATCCATTCGCAGAAACTCTGCCCACGATCGACTACCGCCAGGATTGGCGTTACATCGACCTTCGCCGGCCTGTCAATCATCTTTTCTTTAAAGTTGAAACAACCGTGGAAATGGCCATGCGTGAATGGTGGATCAAGAATAATTTCATCGAGATCCATTCGCCGAAGATGTTAAGCGCCCCCAGTGAAAGCGGTGCCGAACTTTTCACCATTGAATATTTTGAGAGGAAGGCCTATTTGGCCCAGTCTCCCCAGTTTTATAAGCAGATGGCCATGGCTGCGGGATTCGAACGCGTTTTTGAAATTGGACCTGTTTTTAGGGCTGATCCTTCATTCACGTCTCGACACATGACCGAGTTCACCAGTGTGGATATGGAGATGTCGTGGGTTACCAGCCACGAGGACGTCATGGCGTCTGAAGAACAGATGCTGAATTATGTCTACGCCAAGGTGAAAGAGATCCACGGCGAAGAGATCAAGGAGCAATTCGGCGTGGACCTTCAGGTTCCCGAATTACCCTTCCCGCGCATTCCCATGAAGGAAGCGCTTGAGATCCTGAAATCCCGCGGATACACGCTGCCGGCTGAAAAGAAAGGGGACATCGATCCGGGTGGAGAGCGCGAAATTGCCGCCTACGTCAAAGAAAAGTTCAATCACGACTTTGTCTTTCTCACCGACTGGCCTTTCAGCGTGAGACCTTTTTATCACATGTGTCATGAGGAGGATCCCGGTCTCACGCGCAGTTTTGACCTGATCGCGGGCGGCCTTGAGATCACCACCGGGGCGCAGCGCGAACACCGCGTGGAAGTGTTGAAAAAACAGGCAAAAGAAAAAGGGTTGACCTTTGAACCGATCCAGTTTTATCTCGATTTCTTCCGCTTCGGGTGTCCGCCGCACGGTGGATACGGTCTTGGTCTTTCCAGGCTGATGATGGTGATGTTGAATGTCAACAATATCCGCGAGTCGGTGTATCTCTTTAGAGGTCCGACGAGGTTAAACCCGTAAGAACAGGAAACCACTGTGATCGTTGGAAAGAATGTAAGATTGCGCGCGATCGAAAAAGAAGACCTGGTAGTCTCTCAAAGATGGCTGAATGACAGAGAAGTGACCCGGTTTCTGTTGCACCACTCCCCGCTTTCCATGGCGATGGAAGAGAAATGGTATGAAAGCCAGATGGCCATTCCCCCTGAAAGCGGACAGGTGCTGGCCATTGAGACAAAGGTGGCTGAAAAGTGGGTGTACATCGGGAACACGGGTCTGCATCATGTGGACCCGGTGACCCGTGAAGCAGAATTCGGGATCTTCATCGGCGAGAAGGAATTTTGGGGCAAAGGCTTGGGCCGTGAAGCCACCCTGCTCACCCTGCAGCATGGATTCGATGACCTCAATCTTAACAGAATCTATCTGTATGTGTTCGAAAACAACCAACGCGGGATCGCCGCCTATCAGGCGACCGGGTTTGTCCATGAGGGAACCTTAAGAGAAGCCATTTATAAAAACGGGCGGTATTATAATGTTCACGTGATGAGTGTTCTGCGATCCGAGTGGAAGGGCTGCAGTCAGTAAAGGAGTCAATTGTTTATGCATACACCACATACTGTACGGCATGATCGCATGAAATATGGGGACATCAAACTATATGCCGGTACATCGTGCCCTGAATTGGCAACCCGGGTGGCCACCCACATGGGATTGGACCTGTGCGACCGGGATATCATTCAATTCCCGAACGAGAATCTTTTCGTGCAACTGCACAGTTCCGTGCGTGGACAGGATTGTTACGTGATCCAAACGACTTCCGCGCCCGTTCACCGCAACCTGATGGAGTTGTTGATCCTCTTGCAGACCCTGCGCCTCGATTCTGCCGCACGCGTCACCGCTGTGGTGCCCTACCTGTGCTACGCCCGTTCTGACAAGAAGGACCAACCTCGTATTCCCATCACGGCGCGCCTGGTAGCAGACCTGATCGAGGTGGCAGGTGCTGACCGTTATATGTTCCTTGACCTGCACGCGGGGCAGATCCAGGGGTTCTTCTCCGTGCCAGGTGATGTATTGACCGCTTTCTACATCCTTATCGATTATCTGAAAGCAAAACGGGAACACATGAATCAGCCGGTGGTCGTGACCGCGGACCTCGGCTTTGCCAAGAAGGCCCGCAATTTCGCCGTATCGCTGGATATCCCCCTGGCGTTCATTGAAAAACGAAGAATGGCCAACGACTCGAAGGCCCTTGCGCTCACCCTGATCGGTGATGTAAAAGGAAGAGACGTGATCATCGTGGATGACGAGGTGGATACAGGCGGTTCCATTGCCCAGGCGGTCAACCTTGCCAGAGAAAAAGGTGCGCTGAATATTTACGTGGTCTTTGTGCACCCTGTGCTATCCGCGGATTGCATGAACAGGCTGGCTGCTCTGCCGGTAACCGAATTTATCACCACCGATACCATTCCTGTTTCCAAGGAAAAACTCTCCGTCTTTAAAAGCCGCCTGACCGTCCTTTCTGTGGCTCCCCTGCTCGGAGAAGTGATCAGGCGCACCAACGAAGGGCGAAGTGTGGGTGAGTTGTTCAACGAATAAGTAGCACCCGACCGATGCCTGAACTCCCCGAAGTTGAGACCATTGCCCGTTCGCTAGACGCAGCGGGCGGGATCGTTGCAAAAACGATCCGCGGCGCGGAAGTGCATTGGCACAAAAGCCTGGCATTTCCTGGCGTTGAAGATTTTAAAAAGCAAATTATCGGTCAGCAGATCGTATCTGTCGGACGGCGCGGTAAATTCCTGCAAATTTTCCTTCCCATGCAAACCCTGTTCATCCACCTGCGCATGAGCGGGGATGTCTTCGTAGAGACGGACCCGACTGAGCGCGACAGCAGGCATGACAGGCTTATCCTTGTTTTTGATGACGGCAGCCGCATGGTCTTTAATGACACCCGAAAATTTGGCCGTGTCTGGCTGGTGAAAGATCCGCTTCGGGTGACCGGGGGCTTGGGACCGGAGCCTCTGGATGAGAGGTTGGATGCAGTTGAATTTCACAAGATGCTGCAGCGTGTCAACAGGCAGATCAAACCGCTGCTAATGGATCAAAAGTTTTTGGCCGGTCTGGGGAATATCTATACCGATGAAGCGTTGTTTAAGGCCGGGATCCACCCATTGACAACCTCGCGCAGTATTGAACCTCTTCAGGCAGAAAAGCTTCTAAACGCCATTCGCGCCGTATTGACAGAAGGCATCGCGCGCAACGGCTCCAGTATCGATTGGGTCTATCGCGGGGGGGATTTTCAAAATCATTTCAAGGTTTATCAACGCACGGGTCAACCCTGTGCCTGCTGCGGAACCCTGATCACACGGATGATAGTTGGACAACGAGGAACACATTTCTGTCCTATCTGTCAGCCGCTTTCCTCTTAACAAAACTATTTGGTCATCAGGGGCGCTTTCAGGTATTATTTAAGCGTATCCATTTTTTGTGATGTTGGGTGAGGTGAAAATGCAGGGAGTCATTACACCAATTTTTCTTTTGTTGGCCGCCATCATTGGTTTATTGATCGGGCTTTTGGTATCGAACCTGACCTCTTCGCGAGAGAAAAAGCAGTCACCTGATGACGAGGCGCAACTCGCGCTGCAAAAAGAGGGGTTCGCCGAAGCGTTGCGTTTGTGGTACAGTCCGGGGGGCAAAAAGATCATAACCGAATTGGATGGTGAGTTTTACCGCGACTTTTTATTGCTATCCACGGAGCAAAGGAACCGCGTGTTGAAACTTCTCTCCTTGTGGTCATTATGGGCCGGGGAAGTGCCTGAAAGCAGACCGCAATCCCTGCCTGAAAAGGAAATCGATCAAGTCAATCACGTTCAGGCAGTGCCAGCCTCGCTGGAGCCTTCGGTTGCCGAGGTCATCCAGCGTGAAGAGGAACCTGCGGAACGTAATGACAAACCCGCCTCCATTGCCGGGCAGGTCAGCCTGATCATCGACCAATTATTGGAAGATAGCCCGTTAAAAGACAAGGGCATCAAGTTGATCGAAAACCAAAACCAGGGCGTGGATGTATGGGTCGGAACCGAAAAATTTGAGGGTATTGACGCGATCCCTTATCCGGAAGTGCAACAATTAATACGCAAGGCCGTTCTTCTTTGGGAGAAGAAAACGGAAGCAGGCCGGTC
>CAZNAF010000006.1:0-4588 GCA_964570925.1 uncultured Anaerolinea sp. | reverse complement strand
AGCCTTGCTCTCGATCTGTCGAATGCGTTCACGGGTCAGGCCGAACTTGGCTCCCACCTCTTCGAGTGTGTAGTTGTGGCCGTTCTCGAGCCCGAAACGCAGCCTCAAGATGCGCGCTTCACGGGGCGGCAAGGATTCAAGGACTTCTTCAATTTTTTCGCGCAGCAATTTAGTGTAGGTGCTTTCCATGGGGGTGGGGGTGAATTGATCTTCGACAAACTGCCCCAATTCGGAATCTTCTTCGTCATCATTGATCGGGCTTTCCAGAGAGAGCGGCAGCCATGAGACCTGCAGCATCCACTCGATCTTTTCCACGGGCAGATCCAGCTTGTCTGCCAATTCACTGGAATTGGGGACGCGGCCAAGGTTCTGCTCCATTTCGTGCGTGGTCTTGTAGAGCTGCCTGATGCGGTCCACCATGTGGACGGGCACACGAATGGTGCGGCCCTGGTCTGCGATGGAGCGCGTGATGGTTTGCCTGATCCACCAGGTGGCGTAGGTGGAAAAGCGAAAACCGCGATGATAATCAAATTTTTCAACGGCTTTCATCAGGCCGAGATTGCCTTCCTGGATGAGATCCAAAAAAGGCACGCCGCGGCCGATATAACGTTTGGCCACGCTGACCACCAGGCGGGTATTGGCCTTGATCAAATGTTCCCGCGCCAGAATGCCGTCTTCGATCAGGTTTTGAAGGACCAGTTTCCGTTCGGCGGGGCAACCGCCGTTGGAGCGGTCCAGTTCCTTTTTGCTCGCTCTGCCAGCCTCAATGCGGCGGGCGATATCGAGTTCCTCGTTGATCTTCAATAAGGGAACGCGCGACATTTCCTTGAGATAAAGGCCGATGGTGTCATCGGATGAGATGCTTTCCAGGTTTGAAAAACCATCCATGTCAGACGAGGAAAGCGACAGGTCGGTATCAGAGAGTTCGTTATCAAGATCAGTATCGAGGATCTCGACCCCGTGGCGGCGCAGCACGACCATGGCAGATTCTATTCTCTCGGCGTCTTTGCTGACGTCAGGATAGAACTCCATTAAATCTTCGGTGGTCAGATAACCCTGTATGTCAGCTTTTTCAAGCAACATATTGAGGATTTCTGTGCTTCGCACCCGCCTGCCTGGGTTCGCCAAATCCCGCTCCTGCAAAAGAATTTTTATAGAATCGCGGCGATCTATCAGTTTTCTACTTTTGTTTTATTCCATCCTGATCCTGGCTTGATGTTCACAAGTAGAAACATTAAGATTTTCTCCGCATATGGTGCACAACCCCTGACAATCCGCTTTACAAATCGGTTTGATAGGAATCTCCAACATCATGTATTCCCGAACAACCGGACTCAGATCGATGTTGCCGTCTTCCGGTACATATAATCCGGATTCAGTGAACGATCCGGATTTATAAGCGTAAACCTCATCGAATTCGACCTCAAGGTTCAGGTCAAAAGGTTCCAGGCAGCGAACACACTCGGAAGGGATCACGGCTTCGAATTTTCCCTCAAAGAGCAACCCTTGTGGTGTTCGTGAAATATGAACCGCCCCTGCGAATTCTTTTAGATCAAGATCTGGTGGTAGATGGATTTCCGGGGAATCAAAATGGATGTCTCGATGACTTCCAACCGGCAAGTTGTGAAAGAATCCAACATTAATTCTTAAAGGAAATCGTTGAATGGTCAAGGTAGCGGCCGTAGTTAAAGATATAATTTCAACAAAAAAAATTATAGCATACCGGCATTTTGAAGTCAATTTATTATGATAAAAGTCATAAAAATTAAGGAAAAATCATGAAAATATTGGTGGCAACCAACAACCAAGGCAAAAAAAAGGAGATCATGGCCCTTTTTGAGGGGTCTGGGGTTGAACTGGTTTTTCCGGATCAGTTGAAAATTGAAACCGATGTGGAGGAAAGCGGCTCAACCTACGCAGAGAATGCAGCTTTAAAGGCCGAAACCTTGTGTGCTATTTCGGGGATGCCCACCATCGCGGATGACACCGGCCTTGAGGTGGAAGCCCTGGAAGGGAGGCCTGGCCTTTATTCAGCGCGTTACCATCCGGACCCGTTTGCAACGGATGTTGACCGTCGGGCCAGGTTGCTGGCTGAGTTAAAAGAAAAACCGGCGCCGTGGCGGGCGCGTTTTGTCTGCGTGGTTGCGTATGCACGGCCAAACCAGCCCACCTTGTTTTTCGAAGGAGAACTGCGCGGAGAGATCATCCCTCAAGAGTCGGGTGATCTTGGCTTTGGGTATGACAGGTTGTTTGGGATCCCGGAAAAAAATAAAACGCTGGCAGATCTAAGTATGGCCGAAAAGAATCAGATCAGCCACCGTGCCCGCGCGATCACGCGCTTGAAGGAATACTTGGCAAAATAAGCCGGATCATTCGGGCTGCCAGTTCAAGAGGTGCAGTTTCTTTCTCCTGGCTGTCCATTCCAGTTTTGACACGCTGGCCGGGTCGATCGTAAGGGTGTGGAGTTTTTCAAGGGGCAGCCCGATGGCGTAACACACCACCAGACGCAGCAGCTCGCAATGCGCCACGCAGACCACCTGGTCCGCATCTTCCATGTCGGCGGCTACTTCGTTCAGACCGGTGACAACACGGTCCTGTGCTTCTGCAAGGCTTTCACCGTGGGGGAATTTTACCTGAGCCGGGTGCTCCAAAAAATCCTGCCAGGCGGGATCTTGCCGGAGTGCGGGGGCATCCAGACCCTGCAATTCACCGAAGTTGATCTCTCGCAGAAATTCTGCTTGCCGAACCTCAACGCCGCGGTGCAAAGCGATGGCTTGAGCGGTCTCAAGCGCCCGTTCGATGGGGCTTGAATACACGGCTTTTATATCGAAACGGTGCAAATACTCAGCGGTTTTCTTTGCCTGCGCGATGCCTTCTTCATTCAAATGGATGCCGGGCAGGTTACCGCACAACTTTTTGCCGATCAGGTCTGTTTTTCCGTGTCTTACCAGCCAGAAAACGGGCATTTTTTCCTCCCATTAAGAGGGTTTGTCTTTGTCTCCCTTGAGGGCCTTCTCTTGTGCCTGACGCCATTTTTCCAGCCATCGGCCCATTTTCTCTTCATATCCCTGGTCGGAGGGTTCAAAAAACCGTGTGCCGATCAATTTGGCGGGGAGGTATTGCTGAGGGGTGAAGTGGCCTTCAAAAAGGTGCGGATATTGGTATCCCTTGCCGTGACCGAATCCTTTGCCGTCTCGATTGGCGTCCATCAGGTGCACAGGCACTTCACCACTGCCATTGGTTTCGATGGTTTCCCTGGCTTTGAAAAAAGCCCCCGCCGAGTTGGATTTGGGCGCGGTCGCCAGGTAGAGTGTGGCTTCAACGATGGGGTAGATACCTTCGGGCATGCCAATGTATTCGTAGGCGTAAGCGGCTGATGCAGCAAGTTGCAGGCCGGTTGGATCGGCCAGACCTATGTCTTCACCGGCCAGCACGATCAAGCGCCGCAGGATAAAACGCGGGTCTTCCCCGGCGAGGATCATCTTGGCCAGCCAGTAGAGGGCGGCGTCAGGGTCTGAACCGCGTACGGACTTGATGAAAGCCGAGATGGTGTCGTAATGAGCGTCGCCCATGCGGTCGTAGAGCAAGGCCCTGCGCTGGATGGATTCCTGGGCAACTTCCAGGGTGATGCGGATGCTGCCATCCGGTTCGGGGGGAGTGCTTTCCACGGCCAGTTCGATGGCGTTGAGCAGGTTTCGAGCGTCTCCACCTGCCACATGGAGCAAATGTTCACGCGCCTTGTCGTCCAATACGATCACCTTGTTTCCGTACCCCGCTTCCTTGTCCGCCAGTGCCCGATCGAGAATAATCCCCATGTGGTCCGGTGTGAGCGATTCCAGCTGAAAGATACGCGAACGGGAGACAAGGGCGGGGATGACATCGAAGTAGGGGTTTTCGGTGGTGGCACTGATGAGGGTGATCATGCCCGTTTCTACGTGCGGCAGCAGGGCGTCTTGCTGGGCTTTGTTCCAGCGGTGTACCTCGTCCACGAAGAGGATGGTGCGTCGGTGGTAGAGCTTACGCCTGTCGGTGGCCTCGCTGATCACGCGGCGCAACTCCGCCACGCCGGCCAGCACGGCTGAGATGCTCTCAAAATGGGCTTGCGTGTGCGCGGCGATGAGACGTGCCAGGGTGGTTTTGCCCGTTCCGGGGGGACCGGTAAAGATAATGGAAGAGAACAGACGGTCCGCGGTGATAGCCCGCCTGAGCAGTTTGTCCTCGCCGATGATGTGTTCCTGGCCAACGAATTCCTCCAGTGTACGCGGACGAAGACGAGCCGCCAGCGGAGCTTCGGAGGTCATGCGTTCATTCATGGCGTGTTCAAACAGATCCATAGAAGAATTGTAGCATAAAACAAAAAAATAGAACAAATATCCGATATCGGTTTAAAAAAATAGAACACATTATCCTAGACGGTTCCCCCGGGCTGTGATATAAGTAGCCCGTTCACCCGCGGGTGAATGCTTTATTTTTCTGCAATAACCTTGCCGTAGCGATTATGCTTTGGTATAATCTAGCACGCTTTGTGAGCAGGTTTATAAAGCTCCTTAACAATTTTTTGCCGGTGTAGCTCAGCTGGTAGAGCATC
>CAZNAF010000005.1:39445-63260 GCA_964570925.1 uncultured Anaerolinea sp. | reverse complement strand
AAGATCGCTTTTTGGTAGATCGCTTTGGCGGTTTGATAGTGGTCCGGACTGATCTCGGCGAAATGTTCCATCATGATGCCGCTATTGATCTCAAGAACACGGTATTCGCCCCGGGTCAGCACAATATCTACGGAAGCGAAATTGACATTGACCACTTGGGCTGCCTGAAGGGCGAGCTGAGAAAGATTTTCCGCGAGGTCCTGGTCTTGGACAATCTGTGGTGAGGCGCCCAACCCAAGGTTGTGTTTCCAGCCGTAGGGGATCCTCTCTCCTGCCTGAGGTATCTTCATGAGTTCTTCTTGCTCTTCAATGGAAAGAGCCGTGAAGGGGACCTTGAGCTGGTGTTGACCGAGGATCAATTGCCAGACCGATGAAAGGCCGTCTCCGGTAAGCATGGGGATTTCTTTAGAATAGATCAGCAAGGCGGTCCCATTCAGCAGGATCACCCTGTATTCTTTTTCGATTTCATAATATGGACTGATCGCCAAGGACGAATGGCGTGAAAAAACGGCGGTAACGGCCGCTTCCAACTCGGCACTTGTGCTGACCCTGAACACGTCCTCACCACCGGTACCTTCGTTGGGCTTTACCACCAGTCTTCCATGTTGACTGAGTAATTGCGATATTTTTTGCCAGTTTCCCTTTGCACCGATGTATTTGAAATTTTCAGGAGAAGTAAAAAATAAATGTTCCACCACCGGAATATTGGCTGCTTGTAATAATTCGCTGGACGCTGATTTGTCTGTACAGATCAAACAAGCCGTGGCAGTGTTGTTTTCAAATTGGTATCCAAATATGCGGGCTGTTTTTTCATCCTTTTTCAATTGCAGGATCCAATCAAAAGAATACTTCTCCAATTTGATCCCGTATTCTGCACAGATTTCAGAGACGATCTTCACCAACATTCTTTGAGAATTATTCATGAGAGAGTCCAATCAAAAAAAAGGATTTCATCCTTAGTATACCCCGCTGGACGGGATCAGTATCCACATATGCAACTCTTTCCTGAGCTTGGCGTATATTGAATAACTTTTCATTTTAAGAATGTGAGCGGGTGATTTCATGAGTAAAGCAATGGACAGTTTTGTGGAAAAACAAACCGAATTCTTGTGTGACCTTTGGGAGGAATGTGATGGAAATGGGTCGTCGTTGTCACCCTTGGTCCCCCGGCATGAGAAGATCGCAAATGAAGAACATTTGACGGACCTCTTGGGATGGATGGAGAATCGAATGCAGCAGCTGCCTTCCGATCAGAGAGGCCGGCAGACTTTTTCAGATCAACTTATCTCACGGGCAAAACTAGCCGGCAGGAAGATCCTTCAATTCACCGATGAGCAAATGGATTGTCTGGAGCAGTTAGGGGTTACGCGCGTGGCGGGCGATTTTTTCAGGCAGGCGCGGGATTTTGATCCCTTTCTGCCTTTTGACAGCATTTTTCAGGCCAGCCGGAACGTTTGGACTTGTAATTACCTGCAGACTTTAATGGGACTGCCGGCGGTACTGACCCCTTCGGTATTTGCCTACAGCATGCTCTATCCGGTCTCGGACAACTTTCTGGATGACCCGCGCCGTAGCGTGAAGGACAAGATCGAATTCAACGATCATTTCTCAGCCTGGCTTATCGGTGATGAAGCCGTCC
Organism: uncultured Anaerolinea sp.; assembly: GCA_964570925.1. GTDB lineage: Bacteria > Chloroflexota > Anaerolineae > Anaerolineales > Anaerolineaceae > UBA6107. Next base: position 61,621 of record CAZNAF010000005.1, on the reverse strand, counting down.
CTGCCTGTTGGGATGAAGAGGATGTGCGGGACCTTGTGAGAATGATCGAGATACAGTATTCACGGGGAAATTATCCGCGAGTATACGAAAGCCTGCTTGCGATCCACAAGGCGCAAATTAAAAGTTTGAAAATGTCAAAAACATCCAGGCGTATGGAAGAAAGAGAAATCACCGCCATGACCTTTGAAAAAGGAGGAACATCAGTGCTCGCCGACGGGTTCCTGGCCGCGGGTGATCTTTCTCAGGAGGAAATGGAAGTCATCTTTAACTACGGCGCCTTCGCGCAGTTGATGGACGATCAGGAAGACATCCATGATGATCTGCAGGCCGGGTCTTGCACGCTATTTACCAACGCATATAAAAGACGCAACACTGGTTCTTTAATGGACAAAGTCTTTCAATTTTCACACCTCGTGTTGCAGGGATTGAACAAATTTGGCAATCCAACAGCTTTACCGCTTAAACAGATGTCCATGAAGGGAATCGATTTTTTGTTGATCGACGCGATCCAGCGCACGGCGAAATACTATCCCGGCAGCTACCTGCAAACGATGGAAGCTTATTATCCTTTCCGCTTTGAATACATGAAGCGAGTGAAAAAAGAGATCAGCCGCAAGGGATTCTCAATGGAGCATCTGCTGAACCTGATCCTCCCCAAACGAATTTGTGGTTTGAGTCTGCCGGCCTCTTTTCGGTTTGAACCACGAGCAGAACCCCTGATCAATTCGGGATGATGGGGCAGGTTTGAGGGTAGGCTGTAAGAGTGCTTATTCGTTGACAGCGTTGGTCATGTAAACCAGCTTCAGGGTATTGGTGCGAAACACTAGCGGGAAATTCGTCGGCGTGGAATCATAAACCACGGCGTAAGTAAACCTATATTTTCTGGAAAGATCGAACAATTCAATATCTGAAATGTGATAAATCGTTTCATTCAATTGGGGCAGTGCGTTAAATCCGTTTTGATCAGGTACGCCATAACAACTGGCAATGCGGTTGAACCATTCCCTCATGGCCTGGTCTTGAAAGGGATAGGCGGCAAAATCCACCACGACTGCGCGTCCGGCCATGTAACGAAATTCTCCAAACCTGGGCGGCACGTAGAAAACAGCGTCTTCCGGGGTGTTTTCTTTAACATAATTCGCGAGTTCTGCCACCTCGCCGCTTGTTTTGTATAGCTTAAGGGTTGGCAGGTCATATTTAAGGAAGGAAGGGGCACGTAGCACTGTGGCAAATAAGATCAGGAGGGCAGAGGTGCACACAGGGAGGGCAATGGAAACCGCCAGTCCGCCTCCAGACCATCTTAAACGATAAAAAAATAGAATTGAAACGAGAAGAATGGCATAACAAATCCACGTGCGTAGTTCAGGGTGATAAAGAACCACCGCGGCCATGACCGAAAGGAAAGAGAACACTTCAAAAATCCGGTTTTTCTTGATGTCCATTCTGGTTTGCAGCTTTTCATAGGCCAACGCCAGCCCTGATGCCAGGGTGATGGAGATGGGTGTGACCAGTGACATGGCGGCCACAAAACCAAATCGACGAGATTGTTCGGAAGCTGGAAATTCGATCATGTCTCCCGCCCAGCCGCCGAGCAGGACAATGCTGAACCATTTGATGATGAACGGTAATCTGAACATCTGTGCCGAGGTCCATAATCTCGACGGCCAGACCTCTACAAATAGATAACCTCCCAGGCATAGCAAAACGATAACTCCACCGATGAGATACAGGTAACGCCTGTTCTGATAAAGGACGTTCGACCTTTTGACCATGATGGAAAAAGTCAGCGCGAAACCAAGTAAATAAACGAAAGCTTGTCCATATTGAACAAGGCCGAAGGTCGAGGGCAGGTAATGATGTGGATGGCGCACGTAAGCGACCAGGTGGATGAACTCGGCTGCCGGGATGGAGGTTTGCTTCGTGTAAGGGACCAATAAGAAGACAGAAAAAACCGCCATGACCAATAACGAAGCTAGGAGGGACTTGAGAGGTGTGGTGACGCTCTCTTTCCTGATCCTTTGTATGATCCATTCTACAAAAACCAGACCGAGAATGATCCAGCCGTATTCCAGCCCCAACAAGGCGTGAAAAAAAGCTGAAACCCCAAAAGCCAGGGCGGCGACGAAGGGTTTACGTTTTAGCACCAGATAAACGCCAAGGAGGATAAAGGGCATGGCCAGGTGTTCGGGCTCGAGAAAGTTGCGATAAAGCACGTTGCTGTATCCAAGCCAAAACGTCTTGAGGGTTAAGACACCTGCCGCTGCCAGGAAATGACTGAAACGCGAACGGGTGAAAAAGTGACGTGATACCAGTCCGGAAAGGAAGGCAATGGCGGTGTTGGCTGCCAGGGTCAGAACGAAAAGTGTAATCGTGAGCGGGATTTTATTGGCAAAAAACGCCACGAAATTGGTATAAAAAGTACGAGGCCCGAATTGCTCAAAGGTGTTGGTGAAAAAATCATTGACCAGGAAGGAAGGATCCAACGCCCTTAAGAGAAATGGGAGTTGTTCTTCAGCGTTACCCGCGCTGTAGTTGTATCCCCATAAGGTCGCTAACAGTGCCGCTCCTGTGCTGAAAAGTAGCAGGAAGAGCCAATCAGGCCTTGCTTTCGTGGCATGCATGGATTTTTGCGTTTGTGTTTTTTGTATGCCTGTCATGGATGTCTTATCAATCGGTCCGTTCTTGTTCAGATTTTTGGCGGCGAGGTTGACCGGAACGCATTTTGAACTGCTTCAGCTTCAAAATAAGTGCCCGCATCACCGGTGGAGGCGTATTGGTAAACAGCCGCGGTGTAGATGCCTTTGAGTGTGGTACTTACAAGGGCGATGACCAGCAGGATGAGCAAAGTGACTGCCCCAACGGCCACGTAAGCCCAGGGTTGAACGTTGGCATTGACCAATAGAACGATGAAAACGCCGGCCGCGAAAATGATCAAAACGGCGGCAAGTTGAAAGACCGCCCCGATGCTAAAGGAGCCCACCAGCTGTTCCCCCCAGGTTTTTTTCAAATGTGCGACGCTGCGTTTGATGGCTTCAATGGGGCCGACATCTTCCACCGCCAGTACAGGCACAACCAAAAATGTGGCCACGTTCCAGACAAAACCAAAAAGGGAAGAGACCACCCGGGTGGCTGAATTGCCTTTCTCTCTAACCAGGGAAAGCAGCATGCCAATGGTCGCAGCGATCAGCGAGTAAAAGAAAATCGATTCGAAACGGTCATATGCGATCTTTAAACCGTCTTTCACGGTGGGGTCACCCCCACGGATGCGTATCATCGCAGCGCCAACCAGGGCGGTGTTGCAGAAAAAGATGGCGAAATATTGGATGAGGTAATAAAGGAAAAGGATGAGGTAATCGACTATTTGCAGCCCTTGATCAGAGACGCGTCCGAAATATCCAACCAGGAGCATCGGCACAAAGAAAACCGCGGTTAGGAGGACGATCCCGATGGCTGAAAGGATCGGGAAGATCAGCAATTCGCGATCTTCTTTCAACACGCGGGCACTGGATTTGATCATAGACCAACTATTGGCAAAGGCATTGAGCATGATTCCTCCTTCATGAAGGGGTAAGGTCTTCACGGCACCAGCGGGCAAAGATGGCCGTGGAGAGAAAACGACCTGCAGACGCTTCGACCAGCCCAATTTCACCTGCCTGCGTTCGTCCGGGGTGGGCTTCCATCATTTCTTCCATCGCGTGGTACATCGTCACGGCGGAAGCCTTGACCGCGTAAGCGGTTAATTGCACAAAAAGAGCATCCGGTGAGAGGATTTTTTGACAAGCCTGAAGCAGGTCGGGCAGGAGTTTATAGAATTCCCAGACTTCACCTTTGGGGCCCCGGCCAAATTTCGGTGGATCAAGGATAATACCTTCATATTGAGATCCACGGCGTTGCTCGCGCTGCACAAATTTGAGCGCGTCATCAACGATCCAACGGATGGGCAGATGAGACAAGCCGGATTCGGCTTGATTTTCCTTCGCCCAGGCGACCGATTTTTTTGAGGCATCCAGATGCGTGACCAGGGCGCCCGCTTGCGCGGCGGACAGGCTGGCCATACCGGTATATCCGAAGAGGTTGAGTACCTTGGGTGAACGCGCGGATTTCTTGATCACCGCCTCGGCCCAATCCCACTGGACGGACTGTTCAGGAAAAACCCCCAGGTGGCGGGAAGCCGAGGTCGTTGCCCAGAAAGACAGCTTGCCGTATCGCATGACCCAGCGTTCTGGCATCTTGTTGCGGAATTCCCAGTGACCGCCGTTCTCTTCGGGAGACGGTTTATACAGCCCTCCGGCCTTGTGCCATTCCTTTTCATCCAAGGAACGCCGCCAAACCGCCTCGGGTTCCGGTCGGATCAGGCGGCAGGGGCCGAATTGTTCCAATTTATAACCATCCCCGGAATCCAGCAGGGTGTAATCCTGCCAGCCAATGGGTGAAAGTAGTTCAAGTTTTGGAACGGTTACACGGTCTGATTTTTGCATAGTGTCGAGATGGACCAAGTATAACAGGAATCCATTTTCGCCTATCAAAAGGATATAATCCTTTTGCGTGAAAAACAAGGAGGCATCATTGACTGAAGAAATCGTTTCGATCAACCGGAGGGGCAGTGACAGTGTAAAATGGGCGCTTTACGGCGACGAGGTTTTCCCATTATGGGTGGCCGATACCGATTTTTGCTCACCGAAGGCTGTTCTGGATGCCCTACGGCAAAGAGTGGATCATGGCGTCTTTGGTTATCCTGTGGATCCGCCGGAATTGGGTGAACTGGTCGTGGAACGAATGCATGACCGCTATGGCTGGGATATCGAGCCGGAACATCTCATCTTCGTTCCTGGAGTTGTACCCGGGTTCAACCTCACGTGCCAGGCTGTGATGCTGGAGGGAGAATCCCTGCTGGTGCAGCCGCCGGTTTATCCTCCCATCTTAAAAGCCGCCCAATACGCGAAGGGACGCAGCATTGAAGCTCAATTAATCCGGCGCCCGGATGGTTCTTATGGCGTTGATTTTGACGGCCTGGAAAAAATGATCGAACAGGACACCCGCTGTTTTTTGTTGTGCAATCCACACAATCCGGTGGGCAAGGTTTTCACACCTGACGAATTGAAAAGAATGGGTGAGATCTGTTTGAAACATAACATGGTCATCTGTTCCGATGAGATTCATTCCGATCTTGTGTTTTCAGAAAGCCGTCACACACCCATCGCCGTTCTTTCAAAAGAAATCGCGCAGATTACGGTCACCTTGATCGCGCCAAGCAAGACCTTTAATATTGCCGGATTGGAATGCGCAGTGCTTATCTGTGAAAATCCCGAACTGAAAAAGAAGATCCAATCTGCGCGGCGAGGATTGCTGGGCGGTGTAAACGTGCTGGGATTGACAGCTGCCATGGCAGCGTATCGGTCAGGCGATGAATGGTTGAACCAAATGCTTGTATTGCTGGAAGAAAATCGCAATTACGTGGCAGAATTTCTCAGATCGGAAATTCCACAGATAAAAATGAAGTCCCCCGAGGCAACCTTCCTGGCCTGGCTCGATTGCAGAGAATTGGATCTGCCGCAAACGCCGTATGAATTCTTTCTGCAAAAAGCCGGTGTGGCTTTGAACAGGGGTGAAGATTTTGGCGCCGGCGGCCAAGGTTACGTACGCTTGAATTTTGGATGTTCGCGGGATCTTTTAATGCAAGCATTGACAAAAATGGCTTTCGCGGTCAAAGGCCGCTGAAAAAGAAAACCCCGTTTTTACGATTGAAAACGGGGTTTATGTTTTTTTTCGCTGTATTTATGCTGAAGGCTTGACTTCGGCGGCCTGAAGTCCTTTGGGCCCCTTTTCGATCGAAAATTCGACCTGTTGGCCTTCTTTTAATACTTTATACCCTTCCATTTCAATTGCGGAAAAATGAACAAAGACATCTTCTGCATCATCACGGCCGATGAAACCGTACCCCTTGGCGGGATTGAACCATTTTACAGTCCCAACAAAACGTTCTGCCATATATTCTTCTCCATGCTGAAATAGGTTTTTCGATGAGGAAACGTATCTCATCTCTTGGAATGAAATTAATTTAGCATTTAATAAAACCAGTGTCAAGCAAACCTGCCAGGGGAAACCTTCCAGAAAATTGCGAAGTAATTGAAAGCAGTCTCTGAGGCGGGAGATACTATAATTATTTCGTGGATCGTCTTAAAAGCCTTTTATTGAGCGTTTGCGTTTTATCACCCTTCCTGGCGGCACTAATCTTGCCTGTTTATCCATTTCCGGCAGAACTTAAAGTGTTACGTTTGGAGGCATCACGAGCGAGAAATAGCGGGGAGGAATTTTCAGAGGCCGCGGCGCTGGAAAACCTTGTCCGATACACACCCTGGGATGGTGAAGCCTGGCAGCGTCTGGGCAGGTTGTATCTCGATCTCGGCCGGTTTGACGAAAGTGTTATTGCCTTCGATAAAGCAGCAACCTTCCACGAACTGTCGAATGAAGGCCAGGTCTGGTACGCAGACGCGCTATTCAGGAGCGGAAGGGAAAATGAGGCGCGGGAGTATCTTCGCGGATATTCCTTATCGGCAGAAGTGGATCCGTTTGTCTTTCTCCAGGCGGCGATTCTCCAACGAAAAATTAGCGATGTCTCCGGTGCCCTGGTCACGCTGCTGAAAGCGCTGGAAGTGGAACCAGGCAATGGCGAGTTGAATTATCAAACCGGATTATTGTTGTCCGTCAGCGATCCTGATCAAGGACTGCCTTTTTTAAAGAACGCCGCTACCTTTTCACCCTCGCGAGCTGTAAACAGCAAGACCTTGCTGGACCTGATCTGCAAGACATCCGTGGATGATAGCAAAAGTCTGCGTTTTATCGCCATCGGTCAAGAACTTGCGACGATCCAGGAATGGGACGTTGCGCAAATGGCGTTTGAGAAGGCCGTCACATTGGACGCAACGAACGCGGAGGCCTGGGCATTACTGGCTGAAGCCAGGCAGCAGAACGGCGAGGAGGGCAGAGATTTTATAACCCAGGCACTCAAACTTGACCCTGGCGCGGAATTGGTCAACGGATTAAGCGGTCTTTACTATCGCCGGCAGGGGAATTATGAATTGGCGTTGGATTATTTACAGAAAGCCGCCAGTCTTAACCCGGCGGCTTACGTCTGGGAAATCGAAATTGCGAACACCTATGATACGATGGGAAACCTTTCTTCGGCCTTGGAACATCACCAAAACGCCACTCGTATCGCCCCGAATGATTGGCAACCCTGGCGCGCCCTGGCTGAGTTTTGTCTGACCAGGAACCTGGAGTTGGAAGACCTGGGTGTCCCAGCCGCGAGGAAGGCGTTGGAACTTTACGATAACTCTCCCGCTTTGATGGATCTTTTAGGAACAGTTTTGATGACGACCGGGGATCTGAATGAGGCATTAACCTATTTCCAGCTTGCCGATCAGATCGATCCGAATCAGACCCCCATTCTGATCCATATCGGTCAACTTTATTTGCTTAAAGATGACTTAAAGCTTGCCGGGGAGTATTTGCGGCTTGCCCGGGAATACGCCAAGGATGAACGTCTGCGTGACCTGGCGGTACGGTTGTTATTGGAAAACGGTTTGATGGAATGAGAGTTGGTATAATCAATTCGTTAACACAAGCAGGAGGATCCGCATGAGACGCACCATCAGCCTATGTGCTATCTTTTTAATGATCTCGTTTTTGATGGCAGGTTGTTCGGTCTATGAGAGCATGACCAATTCTCAGGTAACCCTGGCTTCCGGTACACTCCTGGCTGAAGACGATTTTTCTGTGAGCCCCAACGGTTGGGGCACCATGGGTCGGACAGGGGGCGAGATCGGATTTGAGTATGAAGGTCTGACCATCACGGTTAATACTCCCAATTTCATGTTTTGGACGGTGAACGGCAGCAAATTCACCGACGCGCGTATCGAGGTGGACGCGGTATTGCTGGAAGGCCCCTCCAACGATAATTTTGGCGTGATCTGCAGATTCCAGGATAATCAAAATTTTTATGCCTTCGTGATCAGTCATGATGGATATTACGGGATTTTTAAGATGATTGATGGTCGAATCGAAACAGGCACGGAAGAAGCTGTCCTGGAGTATAGCGAGGCAATCAGAAAAGGCGGCGTGGTCAATCACATTTCAGCCACCTGTGAGGGTGATGTGCTGAGCTTGAGTGTTAACGACACTCTTTTAACCCAGGTAAAGGATTCTTCCTTTAAGGAAGGGCAAACCGGGCTGGTTGCCAGTGCCTACCAGGACCCTGGTGTCAAAGTGCTTTTTGACAACCTCAAGATTTTCCAACCCTAGAATTTCATGAACGTTTTTTTTGACACGATCGGGTGTCGTTTAAACCAGGCGGAAATTGAACAGATGGCCGCCCAGTTCAGGGCTGCCGGTCACAAGGTCGTAGGCAGCGCCCAGACTGCTGATGTCGTGGTGATCAACACCTGTGCGGTGACATCCGCCGCAGCTTCAGACTCGAGACAAAAAACCCGGCAGGCTTATCAATCGGGGGCTCAGCGCATCTACCTGACCGGTTGTTGGGCAACCCTCAAACCGGAGGATGCAGCCGCCCTGCGAGGCGTCAGCGATGTGATCCTGAATCCTGAAAAAATGGATCTACCCACGCGGGTATTGGAGCAGGTTGGCAGGGATTTCAAGACAGAGGAGATTTTGCGCGAGCCTCTGCCCGGCGTACGCCGGCGAACGAGAGCATTCATCAAGGTGCAGGATGGTTGTGATAATCACTGTACTTTTTGCATCACACGTCTGGCCCGTGGCAGATGCTTGAGTATGCCAAAAGAAAAGGTGCTCAACGATATCCATGCTGCTGAAGAAAGGGGAGTACGCGAGGTCGTCTTAAGCGGCGTGAACCTGGGGTCCTGGGGGAAGGACCTTGCAGAGGGTGAAAGCTTTACTGACCTGCTTGCCTTTTTGCTCGCGAATACCCGTGTGGAAAGGATCCGCCTCTCTTCTATAGAACCCTGGGATATTGAAGGTCGATTTTTCAGGCTATGGGAAAACCCGCGTATGTGCAGGCATTTACACCTTCCGCTACAATCCGGCTCCATGGGGGTGTTACGACGAATGGCAAGGCACACAAGCCCGGCCAATTTTGAGAACCTGGTATCCCTAGCCAGAAAGTCCATCCCGGGGGTTGCGATCACCACCGATGTGATCGTGGGTTTTCCGGGAGAGACTGAAGAAGAGTTTCACGAAAGTCTGCACTTCGTTGAAAAGATGTCTTTTGCCGGTGGTCATGTTTTCAGATTCTCACCGCGTGAAGGAACAGCGGCAGCGCTGCTGCCTGGCAGGATAAACGGGGTGATCGCCAGGGAAAGAGCACTTAAGATGCAAAGCCTTCTAAAAAGGTCAGAAGATGAGTTTCTGTCGAAAGCCATCGGCCTGGAGATACCAGTCTTGTGGGAAGGGTCTGCCAGGAAAGAAGGCAATTTATGGATACTTCAGGGACTCTCAGATAATTACATGAAAGTTCGTGTCAGAGCAACAAAAAAACGATGGAACCGCATCGACCCTGTGCGTATTGAAAGCGTCAACGGCGGCGTTCTGGAAGGATGCCTGGTCAACGATGAAAATGATAGCCCCTCCGCGGAAAGTCTGCGATCGAGTCAGCAAGCCTGTTGAAAAATGATTGACCCCAGTTATTATGAGATGTATAATCCACTTTTTGTCATTCATAAAGAGTATCGTTAATGAATATTGAAGAAAATAATGGTTCTACGGTAATAAAGCGAGCTACAGATTATGTACCTGCAAAGGATTGGCGCCATCTATTAATCGGTAGACCTTTATCAACAGCTGACGCACCTCATCAAACCATCGGAAAATTTTTAGGACTGGCGGTTTTTTCATCCGACGCAATGTCTTCGGTAGCTTACGCGCCGCAGGAGATGCTGCTCATTTTAGCTGCTGCCGGAGTGACGGCATTCCATATCTCCGTGCCGCTGGCATTGGGGATCTGTGCCTTGCTGGCTATCTTGATCATCTCATACGAGCAGACCATTCACGCCTATCCGAACGGCGGCGGGTCGTTTATTGTCGCCAGGGATAACCTGGGGCCGATCCCGGCCCAGATGGCGGCCGCGGCACTTTTAACGGATTACATCCTCACTGTGGCTGTCTCCATTTCTTCCGGAGCGGCACAATTGGTTTCTGCTTTTCCTGATCTCTATCGATACCGCGTTTGGATCGCTGTACTCATGGTATTGGTCATCATGCTGGTCAATTTGCGCGGAGTAAAGGAATCGGGAATCGCCTTTGCCATCCCGACCTATTTCTTTTTGATCATGATGTATATCATGATCTTCACCGGATTGATCAAGTTGATCTTGGGAACCCTGGGAGTGGTGGATTCTCCCCCCCAAGACATGATGGCAGAGCAGGTGATCCAGCCGATCACGGCCTTTTTAATCTTGAAAGCGTTTGCCAGTGGAACCACTGCGGTGACCGGCGTGGAAGCGATTTCCGACGGGATTACAGCGTTCAAAGAACCGAGGTCAAAGAACGCCGGAAGAACCCTGATCATCATGGCCTTTATTCTGGGATCCATGATGGTGGCGATCACCTTCCTTGCCAACCGTGTGGGTGGATTGCCCTCCGAAGAAGAGACGCTCATCTCCCAATTAGCACGTACGATTTTTGATAATCGCGGATTTTTCTATATAGGTACGATCACTGCGACGACCGTTATCCTGGTCATGGCGGCCAACACTGCTTTTGCCGATTTCCCCAGGTTGAGTGCCATCGCCGCAGCGGATGGTTATTTGCCTCGGCAGTTGACATACCGTGGCAGCCGGCTGGTTTTTTCAAAAGGCATCGGACTTTTGGCATTGATCGCCATTCTTTTGATCATTGGTTTTCAAGCCAGTGTTTCCCGATTGATCCCGCTTTACGCCGTGGGTGTCTTCCTCTCCTTTACCTTTTCTCAGACCGGTATGTCACGCAGGTGGTGGAAAACCGGCAAACTGAAACCTGGAGAAGTGGTGGTCGAAAAAGGATCCAGGCTGGTTTATGACAAACGCTGGAAATTAAAATTGGTAGCCAATGGGATTGGCGCAGTAATGACTGCGGTGGTCATGGTCGTATTCGCGGTGACCAAGTTTGTAGATGGCGCCTGGTTTGTCATTATCCTCATCCCAATGCTGGTTTTGGGTTTTTCCTCAATCCATCGACATTACATGAAAGTGGCTGCTGATCTCAGCCTTGAAAATGCCGCGCCTATCAACCGCATCAGCAGACAACGCGTCATCATGCCCATCGGTGGGGTTCATAAAAGTACTTTGGCAGCTCTCAGATACGCAAAGACACTTTCTGATGACATTACAGCTGTACATGTGTCCATCGATCCTGAAGAAACCAAAAAGGTTCAGGCAAAATGGGAAATGTGGGGAGATGGCTACCGCCTGGTGGTTTTGGAGTCTCCCTACCGCTTGTTCATTGAACCCTTACTGGAATACATAGAAGAGTTGGACGCTGCCAACGCTCCCAACGAGATCATCAGCATTGTTGTTCCCCAATTCATTCCCAAAAAAATCTGGGGCAGCTTTTTGCACACCAATACCGCGGATACTTTAAGAAAAGTCTTGCTTTCGCGCAAGGATATCGTTATTATGGAAGTTCCCTATCAAGTGGATTGAAAAACGAGGACGTAGCATGAAAACAATTGTGATTGGATGTGGAAGGATCGGTGCCACGCTGGCATATTCACTATATAAACGTGGGCATGAGGTCGGCGTTGTGGACGACAATCCGTCTTCCTTTAATAATCTGCCCGCGGATTTTCAAGGACGCACACACGAAGGGGACGCCCTGAATCGTGATGTATTACTTAGAGCCGGGTTGGCGAATTGTGACGCGCTGGCTGCCGTGACAAATAATGATGCTTTGAACGCGGTGGTCGCTTATGTTGCCAAAGTCGAATTCAAAGTCCCCAATATCCTGGCGCGTAATTATGACCCCCACCTGAGGGCGGTTTTTGAAGCCTTTGGGATCCAGGTGGTCAGCTCAACGAGTTGGGGTGCCCAGCGAATCGAAGAACTGATGACGGACGGAGAATTTCGCACTGTTTTTTCCGCCGGAAATGGTGAGATCGAAGTGTACGAACTCGTGATCCCTCAACAGTGGAGCGGCAGGAAACTTGAAGAACTGATCCGTTGCTCAACATGCAAACCCATCGCGGTTACCAGGTCCGGGCGGGCGTTTTTACCTGAATTATCCACGGTCTTGCAGGGTGGGGATTTGTTGAATGTGGCCGCGACATTTGACGGGATCAATGATACAAGAGCGAATTTGTATCAACTTGTGAAGGAAGGCTAATTATGTTTGTGGTCATTGCTGGCGGTGGTAGAACGGGTGCACAACTGGCACGCTCACTTTTAAGCGAAAATCATGAAGTTCATGTGATCGAACATCGTAAAGAAGTATTGGCAAGGATCCATCGTGAATTACCCACAGAGGTGATCTATCCTGGTAACGCAATGGATACCCTGATTCTTGAACAGGCCGGCATCAAGGAGGCGCAGGTATTTGCTGCCACGACCACCTCAGATGCGGAGAACCTAAGCTTATGTTTTTTGGTTAAAGAGCGTTACAAGATCAACAGGACCATCGCAAGGGTCAATAACCCACGAGACGCGTGGTTGTTCGATAAAAAATTTAACGTAGATGTGGCGGTAAATCAGGCTGACATCTTGTCACGTTTGATCGAAGAAGAAATGTCAATGGGCGATATGATCACCCTTTTGAAATTAAAGAAAGGCCGCTATTCGCTGGTGGAAGAGAAAATTCCGCCAAAATCGGCAGCGATTGGATCCTCGATCATGGAGCTAAATCTGCCCGCGGCTTGCGTGATAGCGGCCATTATTCGCAAGGGAGAGATCGTTTTACCCCGCGGAGTGACCACATTGGAAGTGGAAGATGAAGTATTTGCGATCACCGATGTAGATGGCGCAAAGGAACTGGCAAAGGTATTAGGCACATATAAATAATAAAAAATATCCTTTGACCTGGGAATTACCTTAAGGTATAATCAATCTTTGCATAAAAAAAGGTATTGAGAGGACGCAGCATGACAAAAAGGACATTTCAACCCAAAATTCGCCGCCGCGTTAGGGTTCATGGTTTTCGATCTCGCATGGCAACCGCTGATGGACGCGAGGTATTAAAACGCCGCCGCGCTCGAGGACGCTATAAATTGACCGTGTCACAAAATGATCACGGTAAGAAACTCAGATGGTAATTTTTTTTCTGACGCCTGCCTGAAAGATTTTTCTGACCGGATGACGTACCAGGAAGGGTTAGGGCGGGGTAATGAGTGAAACGCAAGCATCGAATTACCAGATCGATTGATATCAAACGGGTGCGTCGTTTAGGCAAATCTTATGCGCACCCGTTTGTTGTGTTAACGGTTTTGACCAGTGAATTGGAAAATGCTCGAGCGGGCATTGTGGCAGGAAAAACGATTGGAAACGCCATCAAACGCAATCGAGCCAAAAGGCGACTCAGGGCAATTTTAAATGAGTTCCTTCCGTTCTTTCAAAAACCAACCGATGTGATATTGATCGCACGAGAACCGATCAACCAGGCTGCTTTTTATGACCTGAGAAATGCATTGATAAAATTATTAACTCAGGCTCAACTAATCGATATGGAAGCAAATGATTCAGGAAGATCAACCCATTGAGGTTAAGGAACCTCGTTTACGAGAATTGCCATTCAAATTGGTCAACATACCCAGGTTCATTTTACTGGGAATGATTCGGGGTTACCAACTTTTGATCTCTCCAGCTTTGCCTCCAGATACTTGCCGTTTTTATCCGACTTGTTCGCATTATGGATATCAGGCGATTTACAAGCACGGAGCAATCAAAGGGACGGCACTGGCGGTCTGGCGGTTATTGCGCTGCAATCCACTGAACCCTGGTGGTTTTGATCCGGTACCATAGACTTTCGTAATCAAGATATAATGTACTGACCCCATTTACAAAAGGGATTAAAAGAATGAAAAATCGAATCACAATGATCATCATCACACTCAGTCTGTTGGCGATATTGCTTACGGCATGCACCGGAGCGACAACAACAGCCTCGAGCTGGGGGGCCGCCACGATCACTGAGAACAGGATCTATTACGCGGACAATGGCAATGTTGTGGCACTTAAAAAAGAAAACGGCAACACCGTTTGGTCATACATCGAAAAACCTGCCGCCACTCGTGTTTTACTGGCAGCCCCGGTTGAGGTGGGGGAGCAATTGCTGGTCGGCGATTATTCGGGCCTGCTTGTAAGCCTCAACAATCGTGATGGATCAGAAATCTGGCAGTTTGCCGAAGCAAAAGATAAATACATTGATTCTCCTCTGGTTGTCAATGAAACTATCTATGCACCCAACGCGAACGGAACCCTTTATGCACTGGATCTGGATGGTGTGAAGTTATGGTCGTTTTCTGCGGAAAATGCACTTTGGGCTCAACCTGTCAGTGACAACGAGCTCCTTTACCTTCCTTCCATGGACCATAATTTATATGCAATAAATCTAAAGAGCGGAAAATTGGTTTGGCAAAAGGATCTGACCGCCTCTTTGATCGCACGCGCAACCCTGGTGGATGGAACGATCTATCTGGGGAACCTTGATGGCGGTGTTTTTGCGGTTAACGCTCAAAACGGGGACATCGTTTGGGAACAGAAAGTGGGCGGAGGTGTTTGGTCCGCGCCGATCTATTATGACGGGAAACTGTTTTTTGGCGACCAAAAAGGGAACATCAACATTCTAAATGCCGATGACGGCAGCATTGACCAGACCGTTGAAAGCGAGTTTCCGGTACTTGGACAAGGTGCTGTACTTGAGGATGGGATACTTTTCGGTAACGAAAACGGAGACCTCTTTCTAATTGGTTTTGACGGCATAAAAAAATGGACGCATTCGGTGGAAGGCGCCGTTTATTCTCATTTGGTGACAGATGGAGAGCTGATTCTCGTGGTCGTCAATAAAGGTGAAAAACCACTTGTTGCCTTGGATAATCAAGGCAATGAAATTTGGTACAAGGAATAAGGATGGCATAAACCATGTGGGATACTATCATTATTAAACCGTTTGTCAATTTGCTTTTATGGATTTACATGATGGTTGGAAATTTTGGGGTTGCCATCATCCTCTTTACCACGCTTACGAGGGTCATCCTCTATCCGTTGACTGCAAAACAGATCAAAAGCTCTCAGGCGATGCAGGAACTTCAGAAGAACAAACGCTACATTGAGATACAGGAAAAATATAAAGGCGACAAAGAAAAACTGGCTCAAGAGCAGATGAAGTTGTATCAGGAATTAAAGATCAACCCACTCTCTTCCTGTCTGCCGACTCTTCTTCAGTTCCCTATAATCATTGGTCTTTACCAGGCTTTGATTCAAAGCATTGCCTCCGCGCCGCTTGATCTGCTGAAAATGACCAGGCATCTTTACCCCGGCTTTCTTAAGATCTCGGAATTGATCCCGCTCAACACGCAATTTCTATGGATGGATCTGGGTGAAAAAGAACGCTTGATGATACCCGGTCTAAATTTCGGCATCCCCGTATTGACCATCATTGTGGTGATCACGACCTATATTTCATCCAAAGTCATCTCACCGCCGTCTCAACCGGGAGCGAACGATCAGGGCGCGATGATGACGAAAATGATGAACCTTTATATGCCTTTCTTAATGGGCTGGCTGGCTTTCAGTCTCTCATCTGGTCTGGCGTTGTATTTTGTTGTATCCAACGTCATTCAAATCCTGCAATATGCCATTACAGGAAAGATCTATTGGGGGAATATCTTTCCGACCAAGAAAAAGACTGAAATTAAAAAAGCCTGATCACGCGGAATCGAGATAAACCATGACCCTGGAAAAAACCACACTTGAAATCATTGCACCGACAACCGATGAAGCTATTGCAAACGGATTAAAACAGTTAGGACTCAATGAGGACCAGGTCGATATCGAGGTATTGGATTCTGGGTCTCGAGGATTGTTAGGCATTGGCGGCAGGCAATCTCGTGTCAGGTTAACACTGAAAGATCAGAACCCAGCCGTAGAAGTTAAACCCAAAGTATCCATTGATCATGGGACTGACCACCAGGTGGATATTTCTGAAACCAAAACTGTGGATGAAGGCAGCCTGTCAGAGGATGAAAAACAATGCATGAAGGTTGCTAAAACGGTCGTGGTCGAATTGCTTGAGCGCATGCGGGTCAGGGCTGTCGTTGAATCCTGCTACGTAGCCCCGGAAGATGAGAAAGATGAAAAGATCATCCTGTTGGATATTCAGGGCGATGATCTGAGCATTCTTATCGGAAGACGTTCTGAAACCTTGAATGCTTTGCAGTACATCACCAGTTTGATCGTCAGTAAGGAACTGGGCAAGTGGGTGCCTGTGATGATCGACGTGCAAGGATATCGCAAACGCAGGGAACGCCAGTTGAGACAGCTGGGCAGAAAGATGGCTGAGCAGGCGCTTCAGACAGGAAGGCGACAGGTTTTGGAACCCATGCCTGCCAATGAAAGGCGTATCATTCACCTTGAACTTCGTGAACACCCCGACGTGATCACGGAGAGCGCAGGTGATGAACCAAACCGCAAGGTTACCATCAGCCCCAGGAACTAACCAAGCAAAGGATCCGGAAATAACCGGATTCTTTTTTTAATTATAGTAAAATTGTCAGACAACATTAGAGCGGATATCGGGAGTGATCATGAATGCTGTTGAGATTATAATAAAAAAACGCGACGGACTTGAGCTGACCAGGGATGAGATCGCCTATTTCATCAATGGGCTCTCAAACCGCACCATCCCTGATTATCAGGCCGCGGCTTGGTTAATGGCTGTCGTATTGAAAGGCATGAATGAGCGCGAAACCACCGATCTCACGCTGGCCATGGCGGATTCAGGGGAAGTGCTCGACCTATCTGAGGTTGCCCCAATCGAGGTGGACAAGCACTCGACCGGCGGGGTGGGTGATAAAACAACACTGGTTGTGGAACCTCTCGTGGCCGCCTGTGGTTTACCCGTTGGGAAGATGTCTGGAAGGGGCCTGGGATTTAGCGGCGGCACCCTGGACAAGGTGGAAGCTATTCCAGGATTTACCACCTCCTTTTCCAGAGAAGAGTTCATGCGCTTGTTTCGTGAGACCGGTTTGGTCCTCGCCGGACAAAGCAGCGACCTGGCACCTGCTGATGGAGTTTTGTATAAACTCAGAGACGTTACCGGGACGGTTCAATCCATCCCCTTGATCGCTTCTTCCGTGATGAGTAAAAAGATCGCCGGCGGCGCAAGGGCTATTGTTTTGGACGTGAAAGTTGGCGTGGGCGCGTTTATGAGAAACCTGGATGAAGCAAGGCAGCTTTCTCATTTAATGGTTTCCATTGGCAAACTCAGCGGCAGGAGGGTGACCGCTCTCCTTTCTGACATGAATCAACCACTCGGCAACGCGGTAGGGAACGCATTGGAAGTCAAAGAAGCCATCGCTACCTTACAAGGCCGCGGACCGAAGGATTTTTGGGAACATTGTCTGACGGTTGCAGCACACATGCTGTTGGTGGGTGAAAAAGCTCACACCTTGGAAGAAGCCCGGGACCTTGCTGAAAAAACCTGGAAAGCAGGAGCAGGCTGGCAGAAATTCCGCTCCATGGTGATCAATCAGGGAGGGGACGTTTCATTTGTCGACCAACCTGAGAAAATGGCACTTGCCCCCATCATTGAGACGGTAACAGCGCCCACGGAGGGTTTTGTAAAATGGATCGACGCGAAACAAGTCGGTGAGGCCACCGTGGATATGGGGGCAGGTCGCAAACGCAAAGAAGATGAGATCGACCACGCGGTTGGGGTGGTCATCCATCATAAGGTGGGAGACAAGATCACAAAAGGCGATCCGCTGTTTACCATACACGCTCATGACCCGGCTTCCGCGCGCGAGGCAAAGCAAAGGATTTTGGCCGCGCATGAATTGAGTCTTTCTGCTTGTGAACCCCTGCCTTTGTTTTACGAAACTATTACCTGAGAAAGAAAAAACCGGAAACGAATTTCCGGTTTTTCTTTTTTATTCATCACCATCAGGGTTTTCCCAACACCTGGTTGAGAAAGACCTTTAATATTTCTGGATCAAAATGCGATCCACTTTGCGATTGAAGGTGCTCATAAACCTTTTTTTGGTCCCAGGCTTTACGATAAGGCCGGTCTGATGAAAGCGCGTCCCAGACGTCAATGATCGCAAAGAGTCTGGCTGATACGGGGATGTCAGTATCTTTAAGACCGCGCGGATACCCGGTTCCATCCCATTTTTCGTGATGACAATAAGGGATGTCAATGGCCGGCCGCAGGAAGGAGATCGGAGAGATCAGCTTGTAGGCCAGTTCAGGGTGCGTGCGCATTACTTTCCATTCTTCATCGGTCAGGGGGCCAGGTTTCAAGAGGATCTGATCCGGGATGCCCATTTTGCCGATATCGTGCAGCAGGGCGCCACGCCGAATGTTGTTCAATTCCTGGCCTTTTACACCGATCGCCAAAGCCAATCTTTCGGTCATCTCTGTTACCCGGCGGGCATGCCCTTCGGTTTCTTCGTCCCGCAATTCAAGGGCGCTTGCCCATCCTTCCAGGGTGCTGTCGTAGGCGACCATTAGATCCATGTTCGAGCGTTGTAAGTTATCAAACAATTCACCGTTATCGATGGCAATGGCTGCCTGTGTTGATAACATGGTGAAGAAGTTGATCCACTCGCTTGTGACCTTAAAGGGAGACTGACTGAATACTTCCATGACACCTTTAACTTGTCCTTTGGCGATCAGGGGAATAGCGTAATAAGAATTAAATCCTGCGTCTTTGAAAAGCCGAGCACGCGCGGAGTATATGGATGCCTTTTCAAGGTTAGGTTCCTGGATCAACCTGCGTTCCATGGCGCAAATTCCGGCCAGATCATCTCCCATGCGGCTAAAACTGCGTAAAATGCGCGTATCGTAAATCCCCCGACTGGTAATGCAATTTAGCGTCTGTGAAAACGGATTGAGAGATTGGATGATGGCACCATCCATTTCAAGCTGGGTAAGGGCGCTGCCCAACAAGAAGTCAAGCGTTACCTTGATATCTGAGCTGCCAGTAATGGCAAGGTCAATGTCATGCAGTGACGCCAATTGCTGAAGCTGACGTGTGGTTTGGTCGTTCAGTGTGGTCCTGCGGATGGCCGATGCGGCAATATCCGCCAGGGCGGTGAGGATGCGAATCTCTTCGTCTGAGAAACTTTCACTTCGCCCGATCCAAAGGATACCGATATTCTCGCCTTGCAGCGAGAGGGGCAATCCGACCAGCGAATCAATCTCTTTCATCCACGGGGATTTGGCAATTGGATCGTCTTGAGAGATCGAATTAATTACAGTCGGAGATGAACTTTTCCAGGTTTCTTCATTGATCAGGAGGTCATCAGGCATGATGCAGCCTGAATTTTGACTCCATTGGCCGGTGGCGAATTCCGAGATTTGTTGATTGGAGGACTGTTCTTTGGTAATGAGGGCGATCGCATCCGCCTTGACCGCTCTTGTTAATTCGTCCAAAAGGATGGAAAGTAATTCCTTCCGGTCTCGCGCTTCACGCATCGCGAGAGACAGCGTGGAAATTGCGGCCAATTCTTTGACTCTTTGGTTTTCCGCTTCAAACAGACGCGCGTTTTCAAGAGCGACCGCCACCTGCCCGGCCATGGATACCAATAATTGCTTATGTTCATCATCAAAAGCGTTTGCTTTATGTGATTGAAGTGTGATGGCTCCCAAAAGGTGGTCGCGTCCAACCAGCCAGGTGCCCAACCACGAGCCGCTTTTGGCTTTTTCGTCATAGATAGCCACTTCAGGGAGTTTGTCGATACGTAATTCCTGGGCGATCAGGGTTTGGCGGGTTTTCATCACCCAGTTCATTAAACCGGTTTCTTTGACGGTTAACTGTTTGTTCGTTAATTCCGGTAATTTTTTTCCGGTGGTGTCGGCCATGAGAAGTTCCATCTCATTGCTTTTGTGGTCATACAAGGCAAGCAGGAAAATATCCGGTTGAAAAAGTTCCAGGATCTGTTCGTAGAGCTTTTTTATCAGAACATTCGAATCCAGCTCGCTGCTAGTCACGAGAGCGGTTTTGTAAAGGGCGCTCATCTCATGCGACTTGCGTTCGGTTTTTTCAAAAAGGTTAATGCGTTCGATGGAGGAAGCGATGTTGTTTGCGATGGTCTTTAGTAATTGTTCGTC
Organism: uncultured Anaerolinea sp.; assembly: GCA_964570925.1. Classification (GTDB taxonomy): domain Bacteria; phylum Chloroflexota; class Anaerolineae; order Anaerolineales; family Anaerolineaceae; genus UBA6107. The sequence continues at coordinate 41,354 of CAZNAF010000005.1, read as the reverse complement.
TTCACTCGCGAAGGCATTGATCTCTTCTGATTCAAGATTAATAATGCCGTAAACTTCATCCGCAACGATGATAGGCACGCACAGTTCAGACCGGGTTTTTGCATCCAGTTTGTAATAATCTGGGTCTAATTTGGTATCAGGGACAAATCTCGACACGCCGTGTCTGGCGACCCACCCGGTAATCCCTTTTTCAACATGGATATTAATTTGCGTGGAAGAGTCAGATCTTTGAGAATGATTGCGGTGTCTGCGCAGCATGCCGGCATTTTTATCATAAAATATGAACCAACATTTTGAGGGCGAAACTGCTTCACTGACAATGTTGCTGCATTCTTCAAAAAGTTCATCCACCGTTCTGGCCTGGGCGACTTTGGCGGAGATGGTGTTCAATACCTGCAACTCGCGGAATTTTGATCTTCCGAGGCGGGTGAAATAACTCAGTTCAGTAATTTCACGAGAGACTACCGCGACGCCCGTCACCAAATTATCTTTTTTAATGGGTGAAAAGGACGTCTCAAAAACCCTTTCCCCTTCAGCGATGAAAAAAGAATCCTGTTCCGTGAAATGGTTCCCTTCAAGTGCGCTCTCAAGTTCTGAGATCAACGGCTCAAACCGGGAGTCCCTTTGCATACCCTTTATGTTCTCTCCAACGGAAAGGCGTACACCAAACGCTTTGTAGATCAAATCAACAGCCGCCGGGTTAATGGCCATGATCCGGAATTTATCATCGATCGACCAAATTCCATCCCGACTGCTGTTTATGATGTCTTCAAAGACGCGTGTATCGATATCTATGAACATATGAAATAACTGCCCTACCTGATCTTTCGATTAAGGCCTATGAGGAGTTTTCTTTTCATAAAAACACTCACCTTATAAAAATACATTTTTCAGAGGCAGATTGCCGTAATAATCATGTAAAAATTCCATTTTTTCATATAAATTTGATTTTTTACCCTGTTTATGAGATAATAGCGCAAAGTAAAGATGGAAACGAGTAAGCTGTGTACCCTTTACCAGCGAACCCGGGTGTGGTGAAAGCCGGGTTAATGGGCACAACTGAAAATCCTTCCGGAACTGTGAACTGAAAACGACTCTCGTGATTAAGTAAGCCGGTAACTTCGACCGTTATCCTGAAGCAGATCTGTCTACATGACGCATCTGGCCGAGCGCTCACATTGTGAGAAGCAGGGTGGTACCGCGGAATTTTTCCCGTCCCTGAGAAGGATCGGGATTTTTTTATTAATGGAGGTTTTTCTATGTTTAAACCAGTTTCACCAAAACTTGATGCGATCCAGATGGAAGAAAAGATCCTGGCTTATTGGAAGGATCATGACATATTCCATCAAAGCATGAAAATCAGGGAAGGTGGAAAAGAATACGTTTTCTTTGAAGGACCTCCGACCGCAAATGGAAAACCCGGAGTCCACCACGTTTTGGCACGTGCCTTTAAGGATATCTTCCCGCGTTACAAAACCATGCAAGGATACCACGTCTCAAGGCGGGGCGGGTGGGATACACACGGTCTGCCTGTCGAGATCGAGGTCGAGAAGAAACTTGGGCTCAGCAACAAGCGCCAGATCGAAGAATTTGGTATCGCTAAATTCAATGAACTCTGTCGTGAATCCGCTTTTACATACATAAAGGATTGGGAAAAACTAACGGACCGGATCGGTTATTGGGTGGATCTTGATACCGCTTATATTACCTACAAAAACGAATACATTGAATCCATCTGGTCGATCCTGAAGAATTTTTGGGATAGGAACCTGCTTTATCAGGGATATAAAGTTGTACCCTACTGCCCCAGATGCGGCACACCTCTTTCAGACCATGAAGTAGCGTTAGGGTACAAAGAGACCAGCGATCCTTCCATTTTCGTCAGGATGCGACTTCTTGATGAGCCGGG
>CAZNAF010000005.1:0-39345 GCA_964570925.1 uncultured Anaerolinea sp. | reverse complement strand
TGAACCTTTGTTTAGCTTTTTGCCTGTTACCAAACCTGCGCATTACGTGATCTTGGGAGATTTTGTCACCACCGAAGATGGTACGGGATTGGTGCACATTGCTCCGGCATTTGGCGCGGATGACATGCAGGTCTCGCTGGAATATGACCTTCCCGTGATCAGCACAGTTGCGCCGGATGGTAGCTTTATTGAAGAAGTACGTGATTGGGCTGGCGTTTTTGTTAAAGACGCAGATCCACAGATCACAAAGCAGCTTCAGGAACGCGGCCTGCTCTTCAAGGAGCAACAGTATATTCACACTTATCCGTTTTGCTGGCGTTGCACAACGCCACTGCTATATTACGCGCGGCCAACCTGGTACATACGCACCAGCCAATTTAAAGACAGGCTGGTGGAGATCAATGAGCGCATCAACTGGTATCCTGAACATATTAAAAAGGGCCGTTTTGGTAACTGGCTGGCCAATAATATCGACTGGGCACTGGGGCGTGAACGATATTGGGGTACTCCCTTGCCTGTCTGGCAATGCGAGTCGTGCCAGACCCAGATCTGTGTTGGTTCGGTAAAGGAATTATCAGAAAAAGCCGGCCGTGACTTGTGCGACTCCGACCTGCACCGGCCTCATGTGGATGAGATCACCCTTACTTGTCCGGATTGTGGCGGAAAAATGAACAGGGTCCCTGAACTCATTGACGTTTGGTTTGACTCTGGATCGATGCCCTATGCACAGTGGCATCATCCCTTTGAGAACGAAAAAGAGTTTAAGGAACAATTCCCTGCTGATTACATCTGTGAGGCTGTCGACCAAACCCGCGGCTGGTTCTATTCACTGCATGCCATCAGCACTTTGCTTTATGATTCAGAATGTTTCAAAAATGTGATCTGCCTGGGTCTGGTCCTTGATGGACAGGGACAGAAAATGTCGAAAACCCGTGGAAATGTGATCTCACCGTGGGATGTCTTGAACAAAAACGGAGCGGATGCCATGCGCTGGTACCTTTACACAGCCAGCCCTCCGGGACAGGAAAGGCGTTTTTCAAGTGACCTGGTGGGAGAGGTGCTGCGCAATTTCACCCTTACCTTGTGGAATACCTATTCATTCTTTGTCACGTACGCCAATCTAGATGGATGGAAACCAGACAAAAACATCGTGACCGAATTCAATCCGTTGGATAAGTGGTTGCTTTCATCATTGCACACCTTAGTGAAAGACGTGAGTCACGCGCTTGAAACCTATGACGTCATTGGCGCCACTCGTCCGATCGAGCAGTTCGTTGACCAGCTTTCCAACTGGTATTTACGCAGGTCCCGCAGGCGGTTCTGGAAGACCGAGTCTGACACAGACAAACAGTCTGCATACGCCACTTTGTACGAAGCGCTTGTTACGGTCAGTAAATTGCTCGCGCCGACCATGCCCTTTATTGCGGATGAGATCTATTTAAATCTGGTGGGTTCAATGGAGGGAAAAGCGGAAAAATCAGTTCACCTGGAAACATGGCCGAAGTATGACCCGAAATTGATCGATGAAAAACTGAACCGAGACATGAATTTGGTCATGCGTCTGACTTCGCTCGGTCATGCGGCTCGTAACAAGGCAAACAGAAAGGTCAGGCAGCCTCTTTCTGAGGTCGCGTTCGCTGTGGCCAATCGCGACGAGATGTCGGTTCTTAAGGAATACGCCGAGTTACTGGAAGATGAATTGAACGTGAAAACGGTCAGGTCGCTGAATTCCGCCTCTGAAGCGGTCAGTTATTCCCTGAATCCCTTGCCGAAACAACTGGGGCAGAAATACGGAAGCCGCTATCCTGAAATCCGCCAGGCCGTCATGGCCCTTGATGCTGAAAAAACCGCGCTGGTACTGCTCGCGGGTGGAAGTGTTTCCGTTAAGGTGGGTGGTGAATCTTTGGAACTGCTGCCGGAAGAAATCGAGGTACGGATCCAGGCCAAGGCTGGCTATGCGGTCGGTTCTGAAGGGGCTTATTTGGCAGCCCTGGTCACGGAACTCACTCCCGAACTTATCCAGGAAGGCCTGGCCAGGGAGTTCGTGCGCCGGATCCAGGACTTGCGCAAGACCGCGGACCTTGATATAGCCGATCGCATCAAGGTTATTTACACGGCCACACCAGGTTTGCAAGCGGCCGTGCAAAAATTTGCCGAGTACATTAAAACCGAGACCTTATGCCTGGAGTTGAGCGCAGGCGAGGTACCTGGGAACATGGTCAAAGTGCAGGATGAATTTGACCAGGAAAAAGTAGAGGCAGGCATCACCAGGGTGTAAATATAGAGGCTGTCTCACCTAGTGGGCAGCCTCTTGAGTTAAAAACCCCTGCGTAAATAGGGTAAAATTCAACACGTGTTTCCAGAATGGATATTATCTATTCTGCTTGAGTGGCTTGCCCAAATGGTTTCTGGAGGATTATTGAAAAAGTATTTTTATTCCACGCGCTGGTTATTCCTCATCGCCATCCTGATCGTTAGCCTGGATCAGATCAGCAAGGTCTTGATCCGCCAGAACCTTGCTTTTGGAGAAATTTGGAGCCCGTGGGAATGGTTGACGCCTTACGCCCGTTTTATTCACATCAACAATACCGGGGCTGCTTTTGGGATGTTTAAGAACGGGAACCCGATCTTCATGGTGCTGGCTGTCATCGTTTCGGGTGCAATCCTTTATTACTATCCCCGTGTTCCGGAAAATGAAAAGGTGATCCGATTTTCTCTTAGTCTGCAATTGGCCGGCGCTGTCGGGAACCTGATCGACCGGATTTTTTTTGGCCACGTCACAGATTTTATTTCGGTGGGCAACTTTGCTATTTTTAATATTGCTGATTCTTCCATCACCGTGGGTGTTACCATCCTGCTGATCGCGGTCTGGTTGCAGGACCGAAAGGAAAAGAAGGCAAACCTCGAAAAAGACACGCAGGAACCGGCAGAAGAGGCCTAAAGTTTTCATTGGATCTGAAAAAGGTTCGTTTCAATGTCGGGTTGGGCGAAAGCGGCAGGATCGATAAGTTCCTGACTGTTCATCTTCCTGATCTCTCCAGATCGAGGATCCAAACCTTGATCAAGAACGAAGCCGTCCAGGTAGATCAAGCCGTTGTTAAAAAAACCGGCTTCGTGGTTGAAGAAGGACAGTGGGTTGATATTGAGATCCCGGAGACTTCACCAAGTACGCTCATCCCGGAGGAGATCGCGCTAAAGGTTGTGTTTGAAAATGATGATCTGGCGATTATTGATAAACCGGCGGGCATGGTGGTTCATCCCGCCGCCGGACATGTTTCGGGAACCCTGGTTCACGCGGCACTGGCTCAATTTGATGATCTGCAAGGCATCGGGGGTGAATTTCGACCAGGGATCGTTCACCGGTTGGATAAAGACACCTCGGGATTGATCGTCATCGCAAAAAATGAGAAAGCGCATCATTGGCTGCAGGAACAATTCCGTTCACGCCAGGTGGAAAAAACCTATTTGGCCCTCGTGGATGGTAAACCACCTACTCCTGCCGGGCGGGTGGAAGCCGCCATTGCGCGTGACCCTTCTCATCGTAAAAAAATGGCCGTGGTATCAGACCAGAAGGGAAAACTCGCCGTTACTGAATATAAAACGGTTCGATCTTACGCTCACCATACTCTCATCGAAGCACATCCCTATACAGGCCGGACGCATCAGATCAGGCTGCACATGGCATTTTTGAAATGTCCGATCACCGGTGACAGGGTCTACGGCCACGCTCACCCCACTGTGGAACTGGATCGCCATTTTCTACACGCGGCCAGGCTGAAGATCACCCTGCCTGGAGATTCCAAACTCTCCAGTTTTGAGGCTGACCTGCCAGAGGAATTGAAACAAGTGTTGGAACAAATTTAATGCAAATCGGAGAAATTGATGAGAACCATTGATTTACGCTCAGATACTGTTACGATGCCGACACAGGCCATGCGAGACGCCATGGCCAAAGCTGAAGTGGGTGACGATGTTTATAACGAAGACGCCACGGTCAACCGGTTGCAGGATATTGCCGCTCAAAAAATGGGCATGGAAGCAGGCTTGTTTGTCCCCTCTGGAACGATGGGAAATCTGATCGCTGTCCTGGCGCACTGCCAACGGGGGGATGAAGTGATCATGGGTGATAAAGGGCATACCTTTTTATATGAAGCGGGCGGTGTTTCCGCGCTGGGGGGCGTCTTTGCTCACATCCTGCCCAACCAAGCTGATGGAACGCTGGATCTTAATGAAGTGATGAGGGCGATCCGTCCAGACGACATTCACGCGCCAAAGACCAGGCTGGTGATCCTTGAAAACACGCAGAACCGCTGCGGCGGTGTGGTGCTGCCCCTCGATTATATGCAGAAGGCAGCCAGGTTGGCGCATGAAAAAGGCCTTTTGTTGCATGTGGATGGCGCCAGGATCTTTAATGCGTCCGTGGCCTTAAACCTTGAAGCCAGAGATCTTGTGAGTGAAGCAGACAGTGCTACTTTTTGTTTGAGCAAAGGATTGTGCGCACCTGTTGGATCGGTGTTGTGTGGTAAAAGTGAGTTTATTAAAAAGGCCAGACGTGTCAGAAAGATGCTCGGTGGCGGTATGCGCCAGGCTGGTATTTTGGCGGCGGCCGGGTTGGTGGCACTCGAGTCCATGGTTGAGCGCCTGGCGGATGACCACACCAGGGCGCGAATATTGGCCGAGCGTTTGGGCGCACTCAAAGGGATCACATTGGATATGGGGATGCCTCAAACCAATATGGTGTTCCCCTTTCTAACAAAAAATGTAAAAATTTCCACCAGCGAAATGATCCAAAAACTCGCTGCTGAGAATATCAAAATTGGCAGCATGGGAGAGGGGAGTTTTCGGCTGGTTACACACGCATGGATCACCGACGAGGACGTAGACCGAACTGTCGAGGTATTTACCCGTATTTTAACATGACCTTTGAAACCTTCATTTTTAAAAAAGGATCAGATTCAAATCGGTTATAATTTTTAAAATCAAACCGTTTTCGAATGAGGAAAAATGAACCAATTTATCAGCGCGAAGGATATCGATAAAACCGCTGGATTCATCTCCAAGAAGTCAGGCTTGCAATCCCGTGTGGGTCTTGTTTTAGGTTCAGGCTTGGGAGCGCTTGCAGAGGAAGTGAAAAATGCGGTGACGATCTCCTATTCTGACATTCCTAACTGGCCGGTCTCCACCATCCACGGTCATGCCGGCAGGTTGGTCATGGGCGATTTATTTGGCGTGCCAGCTCTGGTGATGCAAGGGCGTGTTCATTATTACGAAGGGTATCCCATGGATGTCGTGACCCTGCCCATCAGGGTGATGCAGAAGCTTGGAATAGGCACAGTCATCCTCACTAACGCGGCGGGAGCGATCAACCCTGATTACAAACCAGGTGACGTAATGGCCCTGATCGATCATATTGGTTTGATCGGTATGGCGGGTTTAAATCCGTTGCGCGGGCCGAATCTCGACGAATATGGTGATCGGTTTCCGGATATGAGTCAGGTCTATGATAGAGAATTGATCAAGATCGCTGAATCCGCCGCTAAAACCCACAAGATCAAACTTCACAAAGGAGTTTATATCTGTTTATCCGGCCCTTCATTTGAGACGCCGGCTGATTTGCGTTTTTTGCGGGGGATCGGAGCGGATGCGGTTGGCATGTCTACCGTACCGGAAGCCATCGTGGCAAGACACGGAAAAACGAGAGTCCTGGCCTTTTCTGGGATCAGTAATAAGGCGAATCTCGATGGAAATACAGAAACCACTCACGAAGAGGTTCTGGCCGCCGGGGCTGTCATCGCTCCAAAATTGACCACCCTGATCAAAGGTGTGTTAGAAACCTTTTAAGTTCTAAAAGTTCTTGGTCACCGGCCCTATAAATGAATGAAGTCTTGCGTTTTTTAACACAATACGAAGTCCTTTTTTATATTCTTTTTGGACTGGTCATCTTGATCTATGTCAGAAAGGTCTATTTGGCTTGGCAGCAATGGTCGGTGGCCATGTTCGGGTTGGAAAAGGAAGTCACCCAGCGTAGTATTAACGGAGGGCTCACTTTTATTTTTCTAAGCGCTCTCATGGGGATTGGACTGTTTGTCATCAATACTTTTGTGACCCCTTCTGTGCCGGGAGTTTTTCAGGTTTCCACACCCACGGTTGACGTCACTCCTGAAGTTACAGTCATCGCAACGGAGAATCCTGCACAGGAGGTCACGCAGCAGGGTGTGGTGCCAACCTTAAATGCCTTCCTCGAAAAAGGCTGTGTCCCCGGTCAGATCGGTTGGACCTACCCCTTGGATGGAGACGGGATCAGTGGCCAGGTAGAATTAAAAGGGACGGTAAAGGTCACCAATCTCGGTTATTACAAAGTTGAATACACTCCTGCAGAAGAAGAACGCTGGACGACCATCATGGCCGGAAGGGTAGAGATCGAAAATGAACCTTTTGGCGGTTTGTGGAATTCGGGTGATCTGACCCCGGGTGATTATCGATTACGGCTGGTTGTTTTTACGAATAGGGAAGAAGAATTGCCCGAATGTTCCATTAAAGTATTAGTGAAAGCCGTGGAGTGACGTGATGGCTGCTATAGATATCAGACCCGTGGTTTCTAATGATTTTGCCGCCTTAAGACAATTCTCTCATCGCATTGAAACCATTCATACCTGGCAGATGGAAAATAACATCGGGCAAGGTGTCATTCAGGTTGGTTTCAAGCGGATCCGGCTGCCAAGATCATTTGACCTTGAATACCCACGCCCGGTCGAGATGATCCTCGATCATTGGAAGGAAAGGGATCTTTTTCTAGTTGCCAGGATGGAAACAAACCGTTGTGCATATCTTTCCATCGATCTTATCGAAAACCAATCCGGCAGGATCGTGGATCTGGTGGTGGATGAACCCTATCGCAGGCAGGGTGTAGCCACCGCATTGATCATTGCTGCGCAAGACTGGCTAAAGTCACACGGCATTTCACAGATGATCCTGGAGGTTTCCTTAAAGAATGAGGCTGCCATTGCTTTGGCAGAAAAACTCGGATTTGTTTTCAGCGGATTTATGGATGGCTTTTTTCATTCAAGGGAGATCGCGCTGTTCTTTACTCTCTCCATTCGATAGGCAGGTTAACAGTTCATGGACTTTGTGAACGGATTGCTTTCGATAGTCAGAACCATCAGTCAAATACTGACGGCCGGGATTGCCATTCTGGCCTTTTCACTGTTCTTATATGCGCTATCCTTCAATCTACGTGACAGGGTAGCGCGGTCCTTTGCATGGATCATGTTTTGTCTGGTTGTCATCTTTTCGATGGAATCCTTTACTAGTGCAACATCGTCTGAACGATATATTGATCTGATGCTGCGTCTGCAATGGGTTGGAATCATTTTGCTGCCGGCAACCTATTTGAATTTTTCTGATGCGCTCCTCGCCACGACGGGCTTACCCTCCCGCTGGCGAAGAAAATGGGCCATCAGAGTGGTCAATCTGGTCTCATTGGTATTGATTTTCCTCCTAGCCACGCCCTGGTTCGTTGGCCCTGTGGTTTTGGATGAGCCGCCTGCACCTCATAATGAACCTTTGCTTCTCACTCGTGTTTTTACGGTCTTTTATGTCATCATTTTCATCTTGTCGTGGATAAATTTCATCAGGGCTTACAGGCGAACTGTGACGGGAACCAGCAAGCGGCGCATGCTTTATTTAACAGTCAGCGCCCTCGCTCCCGCGATCGGGTCCTTCCCATTTTTATTGTATGGCTCTGATTTTGCGGCAAGCCAGCCTTTGATCTTTTGGACCATCGCAACCATCACCAACCTGTTCTTGGGCGGGTTTATCGTGGTGATGGCCTACGCGGTGGCGTTCTTTGGCGTCCCATGGCCGGATCGAGTGGTAAAGAGCCGTTTGTTCAAATGGCTTTTAAGAGGAGCGATCACAGCCGTGTTGACACTCGCCCTGGTTACCATCGTACGCAGGGCAGGACAGGTTTTCGGCAATCCTTATAATGCCTTCGTGCCCATCGTAATGGTGGTTGTGATCCTCGTGTCCGAATATTCCATCACCATGTTTTACCCTTACATTGAGAAGTGGATATTTTTCACCCGGGATGAGGACGATTTTTTGCTCATCCGCAGTCTTGAAGACCGAATCATCACTCGTAGTGACCTGAAACAATTCCTAGAAATGGTTCTCGCTGCTGTATGTGATCGCTTGCAGGTAAAAAGCGCCTTCCTGCTTGAAAACTCTGAAGAGGGTCTCATTTTAGTTACCCGGTCTGGTGATCGCGCCCTCTCGGATACCCAGTTACTCGAATTGGAATCAATAATACAACAATCGGAAAACAATGATGAACCACTGATCTGGAATGAGGATATTTTGTTTCCACTGAAAAATTCGAATCACGGAGACGCGACGCTTGTATTAGGTTATTTGGGGGTAAACGGATTTGCAGGACGAGCGCCTCTGGAGGCTGATGATGAAGCCGCATTGAAAACCCTCATCAACCGCTCCACGATGATTCTTAAGGATCGTCGAACCCAGGAGAACCTTTTCAAAACAATAGAAGAATTAAACCCCAGGGAAGAATTTATCCAAAAGATCCGTGCGGTGGGTCGATTTAACCTTCAGGGAGTTCTTAAGGATGATCCAGAGCAAAAAAGCCATGAATTGACTCACGCGGTTAAAGACGCCCTGACCCATTATTGGGGTGGTCCAAAATTAACCGAAAATCCCTTGCTGCAACTCGAGATTGTGAAAAATGAATTGCGCATACCTGATGCGAATCCGGCCAACGCTTTACGTAGTGTTTTAAAAAATGCCATTGATCAGATTAAACCCGCTGGCGATCGAAAGTACACAGGGGAATGGTTATTGTATAATATTCTAGAATTAAAGTTTCTTGAGGGAAAAAAGGTCAAAGAAATCGCGATGAAACTCGCGCTTTCTGAAGCCGATCTTTACCGTAAACAAAGAGTTGCTGTTGATTTGATCACAAAGACCATTGTTCAAATGGAACTAAACAACAATGCATCAGTTGAAAAATCAGGAATGTCTTGAGGTTTTAAGAGGGAGTCCTATCCATGAGGGAAATCGAAGATACTCGAAATAATTCGTCACAGGTTCCAGGACCTGATGAAAACTGGTGGGCTTCCGTTTTGGCGGACGAGGATGCTGTTGTTTCAGATCGGGCAGAATCAAATTCCCGCGTTCAGCAGGGTGTGTATGGCAGCATTGACACGGATTGGGAGAAAGCCAAACGGATTTTCTCGCAGGACGAGGTCATCAGCATGGATGTTTTTGGATCCAACCGCGGAGGATTGCTGGTCAAGGGGGATGGGATCCAGGGGTTTGTTCCTGTTTCTCATCTGATCGATTTATCAAGTGAGGCTGGAGACGAAACGAAACAAAACATGCTTGCAAAGTACGAAGGCCGTTCACTCAAATTAAAAATCATCGAATGTGAACCGGCCAGTGAACGAATCGCACTGTCAGAACGTGCCGCTCAGGCCGGCGAAGGGAAACGCAAAGCTCTATTTGAGTCTTTGCGCCCGGGGATACAAACCCAGGGACTGGTAACGAACGTGACGGATTTTGGGGTGTTTGTTGACCTCGGTGGTGTTGAGGGGTTGGTTCATGTATCAGAACTATCCTGGGGCAGGGTCGAACAACCTGCCGACTTGTTCCAAATCGGTCAATCAGTGGAAGTCATGATCCTTCAAGTAAATGAATCAACAGCCCGCATCGCTTTAAGTATTAAGAGACTTGCACAAAATCCGTGGGAAACAATGCTTAAGAATTACGAAAAAGGAGATGTCATCGAGGCCGTAATAACTTCGATAATGCGTTTTGGCGTATTTGCCCGGCTCCCTGAAGGAGTTGAGGGGTTGATCCATGTCTCATCGATCAATGAGATATTTGGCAGTAGTGACGTTGCAAAGTTGTTCCAGGTTGGACAAGCGATTAAAGTTCGCATCCTGCATATTGACACAGAACGCCGGCGTCTGGGACTGGGACTGGTAACTGAAGAATGAAAGACCCCCTAAATCATTTCAATTATGAACAACCCCAGGGGAAAAAAGAAGATAGATTACAACGGACAATACTTCAAAAGATAACAACCTTTTTTAGGCAGTTCAAGCGTTTTGGCTGGGACTTGTTGGGCTTGTTACTTTTTTTCGTAACGGTTGTCACGCTGCTTGGGTTGTTGGGTGTTTCACGGGGTGCTTTAATCAGTCCCTGGACGCGACTGCTGGAACGTAACTTTGGCTGGGGAAGTTACGGCATCGTCTTGACCCTGGGGTTCTTAGGCTGGGCAGCTTTTCGGCATAGCGCCGCCAAACCTTTTCCATTGTCAATAGTTAAGGTCCTTGCCATCGAAGGTGCCTTTTTTGCCTTACTCGGCAGCTTATCCGTTTTTGGCGGTTTTTCCTTGGAACGCGCCGAGGCAGGAAAAGATGGCGGGGTCTTGGGGTGGGGGTTGTCAAAACTCTTGCCAGACATCCTCAGCGCCGTTTTGTTTCCGTTATTGTTGCTAATACTGTTCACCGTTTCGATAGGGATTTTTTCGAAGATCCTTAAACGGGTTATGAGTTGGGGAGGACAAGCGCCACAGAAAACCTCTCCGGCAATCTCAATCGATCCTGAGCCTTCGCGAAAACGGGCAGAACCGCAACAGGAATCGATCTCTAAAACGCTTGACCTCGCCCGGCGTGATGAGGGTAAGGGAAGTCAGCTGCTGCCCCCATTGCATCTTCTGATGAGCGAACATCACGCTCCTCCAGACCAGGCTCAGATCACCAAAAAAGCCAGGACCATCGAAAACACTTTGGCTGAATTCGGTTTGCCGGCCAGGGTGATTGGCTATCGAGTGGGTCCGACGGTAACACAATTTGCGCTGGAGCCAGGCTATGTAACTCGCAGCGGACCTGATGGACAGCCGGTCAAACAAAAGGTGAGAGTATCCCAAATATCTTCCTTAAGTCGGGATCTTACACTCCGATTATCCGCTTCCAGGTTGCGGATCGAAACCCCGGTACCAGGCCGACCTTATGTGGGCATCGAGGTACCCAATGACGGCAGTAACATCGTCAGGCTCAGGCCTGTTCTAGAATCCAATGAGTTTCGCTCGATGAGTTCCCCGCTCGGTCTCGGGCTTGGACGCAACGTTTCAGGGGAGGTGATCGTAGCCGACCTGGAGAAAATGCCCCACTTGTTAATTGCGGGCACTACCAACTCGGGAAAATCGGTTTGCATCACAGCTATCGCCACCTGTCTGGTGATGAATAACTCACCACGTGACCTGAAACTGGTTTTGTTGGATCCCAAGATGGTGGAGTTGATCAGATTTAACGGCCTGCCCCATGTTCTGGGGAAGGTCGAAACCGAGTTGGAACGCATGCTGGCTGTGCTCCGCTGGGCATTGGCTGAAATGGATGCGCGTTATCGACTTTTGGCTGAAGCCAAGGCCAGGAACATTGAATCTTACAATCGTAAGATGCTGCAAAAGAAACAACCAACCCTGCCGCGCATTGTCATCATCATTGACGAGTTGGCTGACCTGATGATGTCGGCGCCAGACCAGACAGAACACAGCCTGACGCGGCTGGCGCAAATGGCGCGTGCCACGGGGATGCACCTGGTGGTGGCCACTCAGAGGCCCAGTACCGATGTTGTCACAGGATTGATCAAAGCGAATTTTCCGGCACGTATTTCGTTTGCAGTGGCATCCTCTGTGGATTCCAGGGTAATTCTGGACGCACAAGGAGCGGAAACCCTGTTAGGCAAAGGCGATATGCTTTACCTGGACCCCGCCAGATCTGGATTGCAACGCATCCAGGGAATCTTGCTAAACGATAGCGAGATCGAAAAAGTCGTTCACCACTGGCAGCGTGTCACCAGCGAGGTGGAGAAAATTGAGGCACCCTGGGAACCAATGACCGTTGAGACACAGCTTGAAACCTCCGACCAGCTGGTGGAACAAGCCATTGGTGTGGTTAAAGCAGCAGGCAAAGCGAGCGTATCCTTATTGCAGCGCCGTCTGCGCATTGGATATCCACGGGCAGCCAGGTTGATCGATGAATTGGAAGATTTGGGTGTCGTCGGGCCTTCTCAGGGAAGTGGAAAAGACAGAGAGGTTCTGGCTGCCTACGATCAAGGGGACGGCGAGATCGATAACCTCTAACCGAAAAATCTACCTTACTCAACTTGACAGTTTTGTTTCGGCAAGTTAGGATGAAGATTATTCTAAAATCAGGATTGGTGAATCGCATGAACGAGGCTGAAACGGTTAATAATCAAGAAAAAACCTGGTCATTTGAAATGTACCTGCGTAAGGTATTTAAAGGGATTATTGACCCGATCGCCAAATTCTTTTTATCTATCGGGCTGAAACCGAACATGATCACGTACCTGGGTTTGCTGCTGGCCTCGGCCGCAGCAGCTTTGATTGTTAAAGGAAATCTAACCTGGGCGGGAATCGTGCTCCTGATCGGCGCCCCGTTGGATGTGATCGATGGCGCGATGGCTCGTCAACTCGGACAACCCTCAAATTACGGTGCCTTTATTGATTCGGTTACAGACAGATATTCCGAATTGGTTTTATTCCTGGGCTTTCTGATCCATTTTGTGATCCTAAATGACCTGTTGAATTGTGTGCTCGTTTTTGTTGCTGCCGGGGGATCCATCATGGTTTCTTACGTGAAGGCGAGGGCAGAATCTTTAGGTTATCAGGCCAAAACCGGCATCTTGACGCGCGTAGAGCGTTTGATCGTCTTGATCGCGAGTTTGATCTTCAATATTCCGGTGATTGGCTTATGGATCGTGGCTGTCCTGGCGAATTTTACCGCCTTGCAGCGATTATGGTTTGTCAGAAAACAAGCCCTGAAATCCAATTCTTCAACATCATCCCAATAAAAAGGACAGATCATGTTTGAACTCGCGAGAGATGGAATTGTAATCTTTGGTTTGAAGATCTATTTTTATGCCCTCATCATTATTGGCGGAGCAGTACTGGCCGCTTTCATGGCGTCCAGAGAAGCCAAACGCCGAAATGTCGACCCGGATATGATCTGGGATATGCTGCCCTGGATCCTGATCGCCGGTATTGTTGGCGCCCGAATTTGGCATGTGCTGACGCCGGGGGAATCCATCCTCGTGGACGGCCGCAACCCTTATTTTATTAAGCCTCTGCAGATATTCAACATTCGGCAGGGTGGATTGGGAATTCCCGGTGGGGTCATCGGCGGTGTCATCGCCCTCTTTGTTTATGCCAAAAAGAAAAAGGTCAGTTTTGTCACCTGGCTGGATATTATCGCACCGGGATTGGCCTTGGGTCAGGCAATTGGCAGATGGGGTAATTTCTTTAATCAGGAGATCTATGGGCTGCCTTCCACGCTGCCCTGGGCGATCTATATTGACCCGGCACACCGCATGGCTGGATACGAACAATTTGAAACCTACCATCCCACCTTTTTCTACGAGTTTTTGTGGAATCTCATGAACATGGCGATCCTGTTGCTTTTACCCCGCAAATTGGGCGCCAAAATGAAGCCCGGAGATAATTTTCTGGTTTATTTGATCGTTTATCCGATCGGAAGGTTCTTGTTGGAATTCATTCGCCTGGAGTATTCACCCATCGCAGGTATCAACATTAATCAAACCGTGATGGCGGTAATTGCCATCCTGTCTGCCGGAGTTCTGCTTTTCAGGCACTTAAAAAAGGACCAGCCTGCCAACGTGGAGTAGGTCATTATTATTCCTTTTTGAATTTTGCTTGAAAGCAAAATATTTCTGGAGTCGTGGAATGAACAAAGTAATCGTTTTGGGTTCCTCAAACGCTGTGGCAAAGCAAGACCAGCAAAACACCCACCTATTGTTCCGCAGCAAAGCGCGCACGATCCTGGTGGATTGTGGAGACCATCCGGTGGCGAGCCTTGCGGCTGCGGGTGTCGGGCTTGAGGAGGTCAGCGACCTGGTTCTCACGCATTTTCACGCGGACCACGTGGGTAGTCTTCCCCTGTTGATCATGGATATGTGGCTCGAAAAAAGAACGACCCCATTAACGATTTACGGTCTGGAAGTCACACTCAATAAGGCTAGTAAGTTATTGGAGCTCTTCGATTGGCAGAACTGGCAAGGCCTCTTCCCGGTCGAGTTTAAGATCATTCCTGAGGGCGGCTTGCAGACCTTTCTCGTGGATCAGGATCTATCCCTGTCGGCCATGCCGGTATTGCATTTGATCCCCACCATCGGTCTGCGGGCAGAATTCAACAGCGGCCAGGTTGTTTCCTATTCCTGTGATACAGAACCCTGTCCGGCGGTGGAGGTTCTGGCGCAAGGTGCAGACATCCATTTCCAGGAGGCAGCCGGACAATCGAAAGGGCATACCTCAGCGGCTCAAGCAGGCGAGATCGCAACGCGCTGCGGGGTGAAAAAACTCGTCTTGATCCACTATGAATCAAGAAATGGTCAAGATAATTTATTAAGTGAAGCGAGATCATCGTTTAAAGGTGAGGTGGCGTTGGCTTACGATGGCATGGAGTTGTAATTACCAGCCTTCCAAAAAATCTTTCCATTCTCTGTTTTCTTCCAGGAATTTGGCATAGATATATAAAGCTGCGCTTGGGGGTTCTTTGGGCTGGCGTAAAAGGGTCATTCCTGATTCCTTTAACGGACGTCCCCCTTTGCGGTGATTACAAGCCGGGCAGGCTGCCACAAGATTGGACCAGGCATGAATGCCTCCCATGTGTTTGGGTTGCACATGGTCAATGGTCAGGTAGAGAGATTTCTTCCCACAGTATTGACAGGTATATTGGTCCCGGCGGAAGATCTCACGGCGGCTCAGGCTTACCCTGGGATGCGGGCGATGGATCATACGCTGTAAACGAATGACAGAAGGGATGGGATAGGTGCTGCGGGCGGTTTTGATCGTGCCGCGTCCGTTCAGGATGAGGGTGGCTTTTTCAGACAGCATTAAACAGATGGCGCGTTGAAATCCACACACATTTATCGGTTCAAAATTAGCGTTTAACACCAGAACAGGTTTTTCCATATAATATGGATAAATTATAGCGCAAGACTTTTAAAGTACAGTAGAGGAGTAGTTATGCGCGTAGTCATAATAGGTGGTAGAGGAATGATCGGACGGGCTCTGGCGCACTTGGCAGCCTCCGGAGGGCATGAAGTCATTCTCTTGAGCAGAAAAGCGCCATCGCCACATCCGGGCGTAACAAAAACGGTCACACTCCAATGGGACGGCAAGGATGTCGAAAGCCTTGCAGATATCCTGGATGGCATGGACGCGGTAGTCAACCTGGCGGGTGAAAGCATCGGGAAGGGCCGGTGGACCTCCAATCGTAAAGATGCGATCCTGCAAAGTCGTCTTGAACCTGCCTCTGCATTGGTCGATGCGATCCTCTTATGCAAGCGTCCGCCGAAAACCTTGGTGCAGGCTAGCGCGGTGGGCGTTTACGGTACCGGAACGGAAACAATGTTGGAAAGTTCCAACCCTGGCAGTGATTTTTTAGCCAGACTGGCGGTTCAATGGGAAGGATCGACCAAAAAGGTCGAAAGCCACGGAGTCAGAAGGGTGGTGATCCGCACCGGGTTGGTGCTGCAAAAAGGCGAGGGAGTCTTGCCGCAGTTGATGATGCCATTCCAATTCTTGGTAGGAGGACCTACCGGAACGGGTAAGCAGTTTTATTCTTGGATTCACATTGAAGATGAAGTGGGTGCCATCCTGTTCCTTCTAGAAAACCCTGCCTGTAATGGCGTCTATAACCTGACCGCACCCAATCCCTGCAGTAATGAAGAGTTTGGCAAAACACTTGCCCGGATCCTGAAAAAACCCTATTGGCTGCCTTTGCCTGGAGTGGCCTTGAAATTGGTACTCGGAGAGATGAGTACCCTGGTTCTCGAGGGTCAACGAGTACTGCCCTATCGTTTGCAGGAGGCGGGATATGATTTTAAATTCCCAACTTTAGAGGCCGCCTTAAAAGATTTGTTATAAGAGAAATTGAGTGAACCTTCCGCTGGTATAATTCAGCGTTGCAAAAATAAACATCAAGGAGGCCGCGATGAATATCGATCAACAGGTCGAATATTTCATGCAAGGGACTGAATACGGCGACGACAAATTAAAAGCAAACATGGCAGACGAGCTGCGTTTGCGATTAAAAACCTGCCAACAGGAGGGCAGGCCC
Source organism: uncultured Anaerolinea sp. (assembly GCA_964570925.1). Classification (GTDB taxonomy): domain Bacteria; phylum Chloroflexota; class Anaerolineae; order Anaerolineales; family Anaerolineaceae; genus UBA6107. The sequence continues at coordinate 23,167 of CAZNAF010000005.1, read as the reverse complement.
TTGCGTGTTTATTGCGGTTTTGACCCCCGCAAGGCAGATCTTCATCTTGGTCACACCGTTCCGATGCGAAAGTTGAGGCAATTCCAGGAGCTCGGACACGAAGTAACATTTTTGATCGGTAATTATACTTCCTTGATCGGGGACCCTTCCGACAAGGACATCCTGCGTCCACAACTTACCCACGACGAGGTGGCACAGAACGCACAAACCTATGCAGACCAGGCTTTCCGCATCCTGGAACCATCAAAAACCAAAATACGCTACAACGCAGAATGGTTGGCAGGTTTAACCTTTGAACAATTGATCAAGCTGGCTTCGAATTTCACCCTGCAGCAATTCTTAACGCGTGAAAATTTTAAACTTCGCTGGGATAAAGGCGACGCCATTTATTTACATGAAACATTTTATTCGATCATGCAGGGTTATGACGCCTATGCGCTTCAGGCGGACGTACAGATCGGCGGCACGGACCAGTTATTCAATATCATGACAGCAGCCCGCAAGATCATGACCTCCCTGGGCGCGCAGCCCAATATCGCCATCATCCTCGGCATCCTGCCCGGCACGGATGGCATCGTCAAGATGAGTAAATCACTTGGCAACCATATCCCCATCAACACGGATGCCCGTGACATGTATGGCAAGGTCATGAGCATCCCCGACACTGCCATGGGTCAATACTTCAGGCTGACCACCCGCCTGACCCCTCCCGAGATCAACGAGATCGAAAGCGCGATGAAGGCTGGATCTCTGCATCCGCGTGATGGAAAGATGAAGTTGGCGCGCGAGATCGTTTCAGCCTTTTATAGTGATGAAGAAGCTGTGGAAGCTGAAAAGGCATTCGTGGAAACTTTTCAAAAAGGCGCCGTTCCTGAAGACATCCCTGAGGTCAAATTGGTTTCAGGGTTGACCTTGATCAACCTGCTCATTTCTGAAAACCTGGCAAACAGTGGCAGCGCGGTAAGGAGATTGGTTCAACAGAAAGGGATCAAATTTGATGGAACGCTCATCGACGATCCGACCTTTACTTTTAACAAAGAAGGGATCTTGCAGGTTGGGAAGAGGCACTTCTTCAAGATCAAGAAATAAGCCGGTTTAGTTTTTTGGATTGAAAATCGCATCAAATTTTGATGCGATTTTTATTCTGTTGAACTATTGATGGCAAAATTGAATAAATTAACCCCCACGCTCTCTGCGATCTGGGCGCTTGTGTTTTCAAGCACCACGACCAGCACAATGGGGGTGCTCTGCCACCCACTTTGTGTGCCGGCTATGAACCAGCTGGCCGTGCCCGATTCAGACCGAACCGTTGTGGTAAGCGACCAGCCCGGGATGGAGGAATCACTTAAAACTATTGCTGCCTGCTCTGTATTCATCGCAGAATAGTCGATTCCGGTGCCTTCAATGGGAAGTAAAGTCCAATCCCGGCCGAATTCCCGATAGGCGCTGGCAAGGATGGGAGTGACTGATTTTCCACCGTTTGAAAAAGGTGCGTAGGTGACCGCCATTTGAAGAGGGCTGACCAATAAAGATTGGTCGCTTTCCACATCTCCTGCAGTCGGCTCCGGATTGCTGTTTTGAACAAGGTTTTCCTGTTCGTCAAATTGCAATCTTTTCAGAAGGGCTTCAATGTTATCCTTGCCCAGATAATAATCCAGCATGTTATATGATTGTGTACAGCCGCTTGAGACCATTTTTCCCCAACTCGCGTCGAACCCTGGGCTCTTGGCGCAATAACTCGATGAACCCATATCTGAGGACCATTCGGTCTTCGGGTTTTCAGGGGGAAGGCTGCGCGTGGAAAGCAGATTCGCCAACAGTAAACCACCGGTCGCGTTGCCGACAGGATAGAGTCCCTGTGAAACCCGGTCGAGCAGCGGAGAGTCTTTTGCCTCCATCCATGTGGACCAATGATCCTCCAGTGTGTTGGCGTCAAAGGTTGGAGATGTGGCAGAAGCGAGAATTTCACCGCTGGCCGCGTTCATTACCACAATGGCACCGGTTTGACTGTTAAGAAGGGAATCCGCTCTTTGTTGAAGATTTAGATCCAGGCTAAGCCTAAGATCCGCACCAACGGGATACTGTGCGGTTAACAGGCGGGTAAAGAAAGCTTTCGTTTCAGATCCTTCGGTCAAACCACGTAAAATAGCATCCTGGCTGGCTTCCAAACCGGCTTGTCCGTAATTGGCATTTGAGTAGCCGATCACCGCGCTCAGGGTGGGGTAGTATAAAACGCGTGAAAGGTCACCTGCTTCTCCAGTGGTTTCTACCAGGATGGTGTTATTCCTGTCCAAAATGCTTCCCCTTAGCACATATTGGTCAGAAATGAAGCGCCTGGGATTGTCATTGCGGGTTAAAAGGTCGTTAGCCCTGATAATGCTCCACCACGAAGTGACAAGCACCACCAGGAACAGACCCGCCAGAAAAACCGTGCCGGTAGAAAAATAGGCGCGTGTTTGAAAAAGTGGGGGTGTCTGTTCGGTCTCATGATTACTGATCAAGAGTAGGAGTAAAGCAGCAAAGAAAGCGGTGAGAAGGGAGGATCCGCCATAAGAAAAAAAGGGTAGCGTCACACCAGTCAACGGCAAGAGCCGGATGGTTCCCCCCATGATCAACAGTGCCTGAGACACCAAATAGGTTGAGATCCCGGCCGCCAGATAGCGCTGGAATTGGTTCGGTGCGTGAAGCGATATGGAAAAACCACGCAGGGTTAAGATCGCAAACAACAAAACGACCGCACCTGCACCAAAAAATCCTGTTTCTTCAATGATGGAAGGAAAGATAAAATCAGATTGCGCGACGGGTACCACACCCGGGCTTCCCAGGCCGATCCCTCGGCCGAACAGGCCGCCGTTGGCGATGGCGATGATGGATTGTACGATCTGGTAGGACCTGCCGTTTGGGTCAAGCCAGGGATTTAACCAGGCTTCCACACGCAATTTCACGACATCAAAAGCAAAATAACTGGCAATCAGCGCCCCAAGGATCACCAAAAAGCTGAATAATAAGAACCTGCGTTTTCCAGACGCGATAAAGACCACCACGGTATACAAAGCGATCATCAGGGAAGCTGTGCCCAGGTCGCGTTGGATGATCAGCAGGATGAGTGAAAAACCGGCGACGAACAAGGTTGGCGCAAGCAATTGGATCAATTTGAACCCGGCCGCCACCTTGTCTGCCAGATAGGCGGCCAGATAGATCACCAATACCAGCTTTAGCAATTCCGAAGGTTGAAAATAAACTCCGCCCAATCCCAGCCATAGTTTGGGTCCGTTGCCAGATGGATTGATGCCAAAGAAAAAGGTCAGAATGGTCAGCACCAGTGCTGAGGTTAACCACATATATTTATATCTTCTGAGCAAAGGCAGAATTGATTTATAACGCAAACCGAAAGCCATGCCCGCCAGGCAGATCAACAGCCAGATGGTTTGCTTGAATCCGTAGGTCACATCCAGTCTGAAAAGAGTCAGGATGCCCCAGCCTGAGATCAGACTGACAATGGGCAATATGTACGGATCGCGTTCCGATAAAAATCGATCCGCCTGTTTATAAACGATGGAAAAACCAACCAGCCAGACTGCCACACCGATCCAGTGCTGCCAGCGCAGTTCTGTTGCAAGCGTGTGAAAGCGAACCGCAGGTGCGAGCGTTAGAATGACGCTGGTGACAAGCATGAACAAGGCTGCCAGCACCATGAGCTGCCTTTGGATCAATTCTCGAGAAATGCGATTTTGCTGGTTGATGAATCTCACGGTAAGTATTTATCAATCAATAGTTTCAGTTTCTTACTGGTCTCTTGATTAATTAATTTACGATTCGTGATGATTGCGTTCTCAAGGGCGGTATGGCAGGAGCAGGATTCTGCCTCACCAAGCTGCCTGACGAGTTCGAGGATCGTATTTTGCGCAACTTCGGTGTTTTTATGCAGCGTGTTGACCACCATTTCAACACTTACCGATGCTTCACTCAGGTGCCAGACGTCATAATCCGTCACATGGGCCATCACTGCGTAGCACATTTCCGCTTCGCGGGCCAGAAACGCCTCAGGAGAGGTGGTCATCCCGATCAAAGACATCCCCCAGGCTCGATAGGTGTTAGATTCTGCCTTGGTGGAAAACCGTGGGCCTTCGATGGTGATCATGTTACCGCCCTGGTGTGCGGTTACGCCGGTGGAGGTGACCACGTTATAAAGGGATGTGGAAAGCTGCTCGCAGAAAGGATCAGCGACCCCAACGTGTACTACAAGGCCATCCCCGAAAAACGAGCGTTTACGCAGATGTGTGAAATCAAACAGCTGGTTTGGAATCACGATATGTCCGGGCGCGAAGTCCTCTCTCAAGGAGCCACAAGCGCTGATGCTGATGATCCGCTGCACACCCAGAGATTTCAAGGCGTAAATATTGGCCTGGTAATTGACTTCAGAAGGTGAAAGCACATGTCCAATGCCATGACGCGCCAGAAACGCCACTTCTTTACCGGCCAGCTTCCCCAGCATAATGGGCGCGCTGGGATACCCAAATGGGGTTTCCGGGTTAACTTTTTTAACGTCTTTCAAAGCCGGGAAATCATATAATCCCGAACCTCCAATAACGCCCAATACCGGTTGTGATTGCATAGGTTTCTCCATTCTATTAACTTGTGGCTTCAATTTCGACCACAAGAATACTTCTTCCGATCCGAATTTCATCTCCGTTGATCAGGATCGCCGGAGATTCCACGCGCTCATCGTTAAGGAAACTGCCATTGGTGGAATTCAAATCTTCGATCCACCAATGCATGTTGCGGTGAATTAATCTGGCATGTTTACTTGAAATTGCCTGATCGTTGAGAAATATATCGCAAGACTCTTCTCTGCCGATGATGATCTCATTTTGAGAAAAAATTTGCTTTTCAGCCTGAGGGTCGCCATCCATGATGATCGTCAGCACGGGTATCTTCTTTTGCGCAATGATCTCGCTTTGGAACTTCAAGTCTTTCCACAGTGTGATCATCGCCCAGGCAAGGAAGGCATACAAGGCAACCACTAATAGAATGCGTAAGAACAATACAAGAATGGGTATCATCATCTAATTCATTATTTCGTTGGATTTAAGGTCTGATGTGATCTCGCGCTCCTCTGCCAGCTCACTTTGAGATTCATTCATGAACACGATCGAAAAACCTGCCAATCCGATCACGTCACCGGATTTGAGAATCCTGCTGGTGATCCTCTCTCCATTAATGAAGGTTCCACCTGTTGATCCCACATCGAAGATAAAATAACCTTCGCCGGTCTTACGCAGCTGAGCGTGTTGTCTTGAAACGCGCATATCACTGATCACCAGATCGTTGTTTGACTTTCGACCAATATTGAAAATGGTCTTCGTGATAGGAACCTCTTTTTGAAAATCTATGAGCAAACGGGCGATTCCACCGGAATGCTCCGGTTTCACTGGTGGATGAGGTTTGGAGAGTTGCACCGCCCCTGTCTTTTCTTGGTCAGGTGTTTCTTCGATCATAAAAATGATTTGCCCACTCTGAAGGGAATTGCGGCTTTGCAGGAGGATGGTTGGAATCAGGGTTGGTTTGCAATCCAACTCGATGGCGGTCTCAAGGAAGGCTTTTTGCAAGATCTTTTCGAAATCCGGTTGTTGCTTCCAAAGATGAAATTCGCTCGGCGAAAGGATAATTCGGAATTCCGCCGGTGATTCAGAAAGACAATCTGGCTGTTCGTGCAGGAACTGTCGCAGGGCCTCACAAAAATGGTCCACCAGAACAGCTTCTTGATCTGGCCAAGAGAAAAAATCACTGCCCTTTTCAATGATGTCTTTAATACGGTTTTCGATCTGATCAAGTCGGTTCATATGATGATTATAATCAATGCCTTCACGGATTCCTATGGAGGAAGATGATGGGTTCTGATCGATTTATTCTTTTTCTTTTGACAGTTTTCCGAATTGCGCACTGGTAAGGTTTTGAAGGTCTTGAGGGTCCATGCGCAGGATCAATCCACGCTGACCGCCGGAAAGGTGGATTTCATCAACGTCAAGGGCGGATTGATCGATCAAGGTTTGAAAGCCTTTATGCAGTAGAGCCAGTGGCGAGATTCCCCCTGCCTGAAGTCCGGTTAGGGTTTCTGCTTCATTTTGGGAAGGGATGGAAACCTTCTTTTCCCTGATCAGTTCGGCAACCGCTTTCAGATCAACAGCACGATCGCCTGGGATGACACACAGGAGGGGTTTCTTGTTGGAGCGAACAACCACAATGGTCTTATACACCAAAGCAGAGGAAATATTTAAAAATTCAGCTGTTTCCTCAGCGCCCAGTTTTTCTTTGGGTAATTCAAAGGAAGTGTATCGAATTTTCTTTGAGTCCAGGAGGCGAGTGACGTTATTTGTGATCAAAGCACTTTTCTCCTGTTAGCGGGAGCCGCAAAGATCGGGTTGGAATAGATCCAGCCTCTTTCCTTCCCTAGATAATGAATTTTGCATTCGACCCGGTAAAAACCTGGTTCAGATATTGGATAAGCCATTCGATCTGAGTTGGTCAGTTCGTGAACCAACCCGCCGTCATGGATCAATCTGATCTTTGCTTTCTCTGGCAGCTTGATCATGGCGGTGGCTCCGGTATCAAGTTTGACCGTTTCTCCCATTGCATGTTGACCTTCCCCATCTTCTACGATGAAGCGAAATCCCCGGGTTGAAGCGGGCAAGTCGTAACCTATGAAGGAAGAACCCTTGCGTAAAGCTTGATAGATGCATTTTTTGTCGTGCGCCAGGTTTCCATTTAACGGTTCATCGATCAAGATGTGATTATTGATGGCACGAAAATGGAATTCATAAGGATAAACAGTCCTTTTGATGATCGATTTTCTTATTTTTATGCCGTGCGCATCCGCACCCCCGACGGCAAACACTTTCATCCCTTTGTTCAAAAGTTCATCCCATTTTCGCAGGGTCGCATCTAATGGCGCATGCGCCATCATTTCGGGAAAATAAAGATACTTCAGCGCGTCGCGCATATTGTGAACCACGGTCTTGAATTCACTTAACCCATTCCACAATTCCAGACCGGTGAATCCATTGACGTCCCAGGAAACCCAGGAAATATCCGGTTCGTTGATCATCGGCAGCGCGAATTCAAAGGGATGGGCTAGATAACATAACCCGCCCGCTTTTCTAACTTCATCCATCAAAAGTTGCGGATCCGGAGCAAAGTCGCTCATTTCTTTTTCAGCGCCAAAAACCAGTGTGTGGTTTTTCTGTGGTTCCCGGTTTTGATCGTGAACCTCTTCACCAGTGAGCACCAATACTCGGCGCTCATGGCCTTTTCGATACCCCTCCAGTCCTCGGACCAAAACATTGTGGTCGGTGAGGATGATCACATCGACGTCAGTCTTAAGCGCGGCATCAGCAATGGAAGGGTAATCTCCAGAGCCGTCAGAATAGGTGGAGTGAATGTGAAGGGTGCAAATAATTTCTTTCATAGGTTGATTTTTAAGGCACTGAACGGTATAATTTTCAATGTTCGAAATTTTCAGGAGGTTTACCTTGACACTCTATATTGATATCGCCTTAATTATAACTTCTTTGGCTCTGATCACCAGCGTTATCCTGCAAAACAAGGGAGTTGGTTTGGGCGGTTTTACAGGTGGAGACAGCGGTGGTGTCTTTTCTGCCAGGAGGGGAATCGAAAAGACGCTTTTCTGGGTGACCATCATTTTGAGCGTTTTGTTTTTCATACTCACGATGGCGGCAGTATTGGTCAAATCCTGATCCCGGCACTTTTTGCTGGTCTCATTCATATCGAATATTTTTTTGGCGGCTCGAGCTTTGACAGGGCGCAAGTCGCCTTTTTACTTACAAGGCTATGAAAAAATTTCGCTGGCAATTACTGATTCTTTTCCTGACCGGATTAGTGGTCGGGATTTTATTGATTTTGGAGAAACGCGGCGGGATCGGCAGTCTTGGCGAACCCAAGCCGGTGGAGGGGGGAGTTTACACAGAAGCCCTGGTGGGCAGCCTTTCCAGGTTGAACCCACTACTGGATGACAACAACCAACCCGATAAAGACGTTGACCGTTTGATTTTTTCAGGGTTGGTAAAGTTCGATTCGCGGGGGATGCCTGAGCCAGATCTGGCTGAATCCATCCGGTCTTCGCAAGACGGTGTGATCTATAACGTGACCTTGAAAGAAGATCTTCTCTGGCACGACGGCGAAGCGGTCACTACCGCGGATATTGCTTTCACAATTGATCTATTTAAGGAGGGGGAAGGTTTTATCTCTGCGGACCTGGTTTCTTTTTGGAATGAGATCAAACTGGTCATCATTGATGACCTAAATATGCAGTTTGTGCTCCCTGAATCGTTTTCACCGTTCCAGGATTATCTAGCCTTTGGCGTGCTGCCGGAACACCTTTTAGGAGGCCTCAGCATCGACCAGATCGCGGAATCTGATTTCAATTTGCAGCCGGTGGGAAGCGGACCTTTTCAGTTTTCTGAATTGGTGGTTGAGGACGATACCATCACGGGGTTGAAGTTAACTGCTTTCGAAGATTATTATGGAGAGGGACCTTTCCTAAAAGAGATCAATTTCAGATATTACAGTGATACAGCCAGCGCTTTTCAGGCTTATCTCGACCAATATGTGCAAGGCATCAGTCAGATCTCTGACAGTCAACTGCCAATGGTTTTATCGGATGAAAACCTGTCTTTGTACACCGGTCGGCTACCTGAAATGAGCATGATGTTTTTCAATTTGAACGATAACGGGGTCAGTTTCTTTCAAGACAAGAACATCCGCAGGGCACTTCTCATGGGTTTGAATCGCCAGAGACTCGTCAACGAGATCTTTAATGGTCAGGCGATAATTGCCAACGGTGTGATCTTCCCTGATAACTGGGCCTATCTGGAATCTTTAAGTCCGGTGGATTTCAATCAGGAACAAGCCGCACTGCTTTTAAAGGAAGCCGGTTACGTCATATCTGGAGAGGAGAATCCTATCCGCGAAAAAGACGGTACGCGCTTGCAGTTCGTGCTATCCTATCCTGATGATGAGTTGCACCGTCAGATCGCTGAATTCATTCAGCAAAGCTGGAAAGAACTCTCGGTGGATGTCATCCTTGAAGGTGTGCCTGCTGATATTTTTCTCAGCGACAAGCTGGAGCCTCGCGCCTACCAAGCTGCTCTGGTTGACATCAGTTTGAGCAGCACTCCCGACCCGGACCCTTATCCTTTTTGGGATTCAGGACAGGCAACCACTGGTCAAAATTATTCTCAATGGAATAACCGTCTGGCCAGTGATTCGATCGAAGAGGCTAGGGTAACCACGAATTTTGCTGAGCGCAAAAGACTGTATCATAACTTCCAGGCAATTTTTGCTGATGAACTACCCTCCCTTCCGCTTTATTATCCGGTCTACAACTACGCCGTGGATTCGGTGATTCAAGGGGTATCCCTTGGACCGTTGATGGATACCAGTGACAGGTTCGCGACGATCACCGGCTGGTTCATGACCGCACGGAGAACCCAGGAAACTGAAACTCCGGCTCCATAGGCGGTAAAGATGAGCCGAGTTACAGAAGAGATCGATTTTCTTGTGGCTGCATCTGCTGAACTGGATGATTATCTTTCTTCGAATGTAATGTTTTGGCCACTTAAAACGACCAGGAAGAAACTAACCCCTGGAAATTTGCTGCTCGCGCATAAGCGGATTCGGGCTATTAAGGATCTCGCAAATTTCAATCCTGCCTTCGAAAAAGCCGAAAACTTGATCGAAAAGGTCATTTCAACCAGGAGGTCGGCGTGGCAGAAAAAAGCAAGCGAAGAACTTGAGGTTCGGCTTCGATTGTGGAAGTCCACGCTTGAAGAATATCTGGAGGATGGGGTCATCGATGGGACGTATCCTGCTCAGATCACAAATCGGGTTCTGATCGATCTTCTAGGTGAGGAATCCAATTTAATACAAATGGCGTTGGAACGTGAGTTGAGCAGGGTGGACGAATCTCTAAAAAGAATTATTAATGATGGTCTTTTTATTTGGGAGCCTGAATTTGCTGAGGCTTTTCCAAAACAAAGGTTCTGGTACCTCTATCAAGGTATGGGAGAGGTGGAGAAATGACTCCTTTTTATACAAAGACGGGGGATGATGGTACAACCGGTCTGTTGGGAAACCTGCGTGTTGATAAATCTGACCTGCGCATCGAAGTGCTTGGCAGCCTGGATGAATTGACAGCATCTTTGGGATTGGCCAGAAGTTTGAATGCGCAACGAATTAACGAGGATATAAAGCTGGTTCAAAGAAAGATTTATTTGATCATGGCAGAGGTCGCCGCGACGGAAGAATACCTCCAGCGTTTCTCAAATTTATGCCAAAAAGACCTCGTGGAACTGGAAGCCATGATAGAATCCTACACAGCGTCCACAAAAATGCCGCGGGACTTTATCCTGCCCGGAGACACAAGCGCCAGTGCAGCGGTTTCAATTTCTCGCACGGTGGCAAGAAGAGCAGAACGGCGCCTGGTTGAATCATTGAAAAGCGGTAACAAGATCCGGGAAATCATTTTACAGTACGTGAACCGTTTGTCATCTTTGTTGTACATCATGGAAATTTTCATTATAAATCAGGCAGGTGAGGGGACATTTTCACTTGCCAAAGAGAAGGACAGATGATCGGAACATTTATTAACTTTGCAGCCATCCTCGTGGGAGGCGGTATTGGCCTGGTTTTGGGATCAAGACTCGCCGACCGCGTGAAAAGAACCGTGGTCAGCGGCCTTGGGCTGTTCACCCTGGTCTATGGGATTTCCCTCTTCCTTAAAACATCAAATTCTTTGATCGTCCTGGGCAGCATCCTGATCGGCATCCTTCTGGGGGAGTGGTGGCGTATCGAAGAAGGATTATCAAATCTGGCAATATGGCTTGAAACCAAGTTTAATAAAGAAAGTGGAGGAGTAGACGGCAAGGAACGCTTTATTAAAGGGTTTTTAACCACTACCTTGTTGTTTTGCATCGGCCCCATGGCTATCCTCGGCTCGATTGAAGATGGTTTGACGGGCAACGTTAATACACTGGTGGTGAAATCCATTTTGGATGGGTTCGCCGCCATGGCCTTCGCTTCCAGCCTTGGGGTGGGCGTGATGTTCTCTTCCGTGGCCGTACTGGTCTATCAGGGAGCGATCAGCCTTCTGGCTGCCCAGGTTCAAAACCTGATCACAACCGATATGATGACGGAACTCACCGCTGCTGGTGGCGTGATTCTCACGGCTATTGCGGTAAGCAGTTTACTGGAGATCAAGAAGATCAGAACTGCCAGTTATTTACCCGCCCTGTTTGTGGCGCCGATCCTGGTGTGGATCATATCCCTGATATAAAAACAAAGGAGGCTGAATAGATAACTCAGCCTCCTTTTATTTCTAGTAAGCAGGTTTATTCATTCACCGCGGTCTCAATGGCAGCCAATACGTCACCCCCGCCAACGATTTGACCATTGATGAGGAATGAAGGTGTATACGAGATCCCGTTTTCAACGGCGTAATCATTCGCGTCAAGCACGGTCTGATTGTACTTGCCTGAGTCTAGGCATTCTGTAAAGGCTTTCTTGTCTAATGACAGCCTATCTGCCATTTCGATCAACCTATTGCGAGAAAACGCGCCCTGGTTCTCGCCTTGCTGATTGCCAAACAAATAAGAACGGTATTCCCAAAACTTGCCGACTTCATTGGCACAGTAAGCGGCTTCCGCTGATTTGATGGATTCATCCCATGGATTATTTTCTACGAATGAACCGACGAACGAAAAAGGTGAAAAGGTAAAGAACACCTTGCCAGTATTCACATAATCCGCGATGATTTGCGGTTCGATGGTTGCCCAATAGCTGCCGCATCCGGGACACTGATAATCGGCGAATTCGATGACTTTTACCGGGGCGTTTGGATCTCCCATGGTCAGGCCATCCGTGGTGCTGGCAATGGCCAATTCAGGATCGACAACTTCGGCCAGGTTCGGATTTTCAGGGGTTCTATTGGCATTCAGGCTGGTAAGAACAATAACGACGACTACTACCAGAACCAATACACCGATGATGATGAAGGGAGTGAAGTCTTTCTTTTTTTGCTTCTTTTTACTGCGTTTAAGTTCGTTTCGATGAGCCATTTTTATCCTCCGAATTCCGAGAATTGTCTCATAGAGGATGATAATTGTCCAGTATTCTTATCTAGCAGATTCAATGGATTGACGAACATAAAAATGATAAAAAATGATTTATGAAATGAAATATCGAAAAACCGGAAAGGACTCCCCTGTCAGCTTGAATCCAAGACTCTTGTATAGCGCTAAAGAGGCCTGGTTATTGTTTTGCGTGTTAACGGTTATTTGATGGACGTCTTTTTGAAGAAAATATTCCAGCATTTCGAGGATCATATCGGAGGCGATGTGCTGTTTTTGCAAATGGGGATGAACCGCGATCCTGGCAAGATGAGCGGAAAATTGATTTGCGGTGGTCATTTCATAGGCGATGATCCTCCCATCTAATTCAGCCACGGAGGCATGTTCCGCCTGGATATAGGCCATGCGGATCTTATCCGCGGGGTTTACCCACATGGATTCAAAAGCGATCTGGTCCAACGCTGCAACCTCTTCCAAATCGTTTATTTCCATGGGACGTATGAAATGGGAATCTGTTTTTTTCTTTTTATTCGCCAATCCCGGATACCATTGTAGCACCACGATGTTTTGAAAATTTTCAAACCCTGTTTCATACAAGAGGTCGGCAAACCAGTCATTCAATCCAACAGAGAAAAGCGAAAATCCTTTCATGATCGGCAGCCGGCAGGCAGTTTGGAAAAGGTTTGTCCAGGCTAGAGAGGCGTTGCCCGATCTTTCGCAGGCGAAACACCTGATCCAGGCGACGCCGGGAAAATCAGGCGGACAGGTCAGCATGGCTTGCAAATGCCCTGATTGGGTCATCAGAAGGAAGGGTTGCTGCGGGAGCCAATCCAGAACGCCCTGCCAATCGAGGTGGCGGTGGACAAGCGATGCCCGTTCTAGAAATTCAGCAATTTCAGCCGTATCGCTTTTTTCTGCTTGTCTGATCTCGATGGATGGCTGCATGGATTCTTGGGTTAATTTCGACGGGTGATTTTCTTGATCAAGTCTCCTAAAAAACCCTTCATCACTCGTTCTTTGACGGATTTATTTGCAGTTTGATCATAAGATGCTTCGAGAGAGGCGAGCGCCTGGTACTGCTTGCCGGTTTTAAATTGCAGGTCGGCAATTTTTTGTAGGGTGATGGCGCGTAGTTCTGTTTCATGAATTTCTTTGAATAATTCAGACGAGGATTCAAAAAAAGCAAGCGCCTCCTCGTTCTTGTTCAGTGCTTGCAGGGCAGCGGCCATGTTCCCCAGCGCCATTGCCTGGCGTTTTTTATCACCGACCTTCTCGAATTCGAGGTCCGTATCTTTCAAGGTCGATAAGGATTCTTCCGGCATTTTCAATTCCAGCAGCACGACGCTTAGATTATTGCGCATTTCCGCTGCTGTAACGAAATCTTTTTCATCCTCCAATAACCGGATGCAATCAACAAAAATACGCGCGGCGTCTTTGAATTTTTTCTTTTGGTACGCCTCGAATGCCTGGTCTTTGAGAGCAGAGATTTCAGAATTCATGGGGCTAATAAGTGATCTCCAGTATGGTTTCTGCGATGGTTCGTAATTTTGAAGCGTCCATTTCACTTAATTTTTTCGCGAGTTCCAGGTAGGCTTGGTTGGCCGGATTTCTGACAAAATCCACCATTTCATCTTGAGATTTGTCGACACTCTCGCGAGGATTCAACACGACATCTTCATCAGCATGGGATGGCGAAAACAATGAGGTCACCGCGATTCCATATTCTTCCAGCAGACTTTCCAACTCTGGCCAGGGGATGGGGGCCGCACCCGATTCATATCCTTCCAAAATATTTACCGAAAAACCGCATTTTTTAGCAGTCTCTTCGAGGGATTTGTTTTGTTCAAGCCTGGTCTTCTTTAAAATGAGGGCGATCATCTTGTCCCTCAAGGTTGTAAATTGGTCTCTTAAAACCGGATCAACCTCGGTGGATTGGACATGGTTGAGATCCCCTTCGATCAACTGATCAGCCGGAATTCCCATTTTTACGGCGATCCATTCCAATATGGGCATGGATAGAGAAGATTCACCACTTTCCACCTTCTCTAGTTCACTAATATCAATTCCGGCCCATTTGCTCACAGTAGAGAGTGAGAAACCCCTGGCCTGCCTGTAAGCGGCGAGCCTGACCCCCATTTTTTTGGCTTTAATTGAAAGAACCTGATCGTTCATATTAGGATCCCTTGATCTGTTGAGTCAATTCAAAAAGATTATAGCATCCTTTGATTTGTGTATTTTAACGATTGCGTTGTTGTTCACGGATCATGTTGGCGTAATTTACTCCGAAAACCTCAGGGCCAAGTTTATAGCCATTCGCTTCGAGTCTCGGTGTAAAGAGAGGTCTGATGCCGGAGGGTTTCAGCTCACCAATGATCTTTCCATCCGCATCAATGCCGGTTTGTTCGAATTTGAAGATATCCGTCATCACCACGGTCTCTCCTTCCATCCCTGAAACCTCGGTGATGTGGGTTACCCGACGGCTGCCGTCTTTCAGCCGTGAGAGTTGTATGATCAGATCGATCGCCGAGGCGATCTGTTCCCGCACTACCTTGAGTGGGAGATCCATGCCTGCCATAAGCGTCATAGTTTCCATGCGAGAGATGGCATCACGCGGGGTATTGGCATGCAGGGTCGTTAACGAACCGTCATGTCCGGTGTTCATGGCTTGCAGCATGTCCAGACATTCACCGCTGCGAACTTCTCCGACCACGATACGGTCAGGCCGCATGCGCAGCGCGTTACGTACGAGATCACGGATGCTTACAGCGTGTTTGCCTTCCACGTTGGGAGGTTTGGTTTCCATACGTACCACGTGCGGCTGTTGAAGTTTTAATTCAGCCGAGTCTTCAATGGTGACAATGCGATTCCCTTCGGGAATGTATTTTGAGATGGCATTGAGGAGTGTTGTTTTTCCTGATCCTGTGCCGCCTGAAACGATGATGTTCAATTTTGAAACCACACAGGCTTCTATAAAGGTGGCCATGTTTTGGGTCAGGGAGCCAATTTCGATTAGTTGCGGCATTTCCATGCGATTCTTGCCGAATTTTCTGATGGTGATCGAAGGCCCATCGATGGCGACCGGTGGAATGACCGCGTTTACCCTGGAACCGTCTGGCAACCGCGCGTCAACGGTGGGGCTGTCTGAGTCAACCCTGCGACCGAGGGGCAGGATGATGCGGTCGATGATGCGTAATATTTGCTCATCATTCTCAAAAACCACATCGGACTTAGTGAGCACCCCCTTTTTTTCAACGAAAACATTTTCTCTGCCGTTGACCATGATCTCAGAGATTTCCGGATTGTCCAGTAAAGGCTGCAGACGTCCGAAGCCAAGGATCTCATCCATGATCTCCTTAAAAAGCTGGTCTCTGACCGGTTGGGGGAGTTTAAGGTTCAATGTTTGATAGTTTTGAAGCATGGAGTCAATGACAGCCTGTTTGCGGTTTTCAGGTTGAATGGACTTGTTTTCCATTTCTGACAGGATCATTCCGATCAGATAGGAGCGCAATTTTGCCAATTCCTTTTCGTGTGATTCAGGTGCGTCGGTCATTGTTGCGGCTCTTCGAGAACGATTTCATCTTCAGGAATGATCCAGATGATCTGGCTGTTATTGACAGATAAGAATTTGCATTGTTTGATCACTTTTGATCCATCTTGTGAAAGAATGGTGGCATTGGTTACGGCAATATACCGGTTGGCGCTGTCAATTTCATCCTTTAACCTGCCGTCTTTGCGTACGTGAATTTCGCCTTGTATTTGGTTTGTGGGCAGCTGCATGAGCACTTTAACGGGCTGTTTGGAGATGACCGTGGTAAAGATCTTGCCTTTTTCATCAAATTGAGTCACCATTTTTGTCACCTTTCTTCATCATTCAATAAAGGCATTTGATAGCCCAACCCGGTTCTCGTCACGATATGCACGGGGTTGTGGGGATCGTCTTCCAATTTTTGGCGCAGCCTGGCGATGCTGACCCACAGGATCTCTTTTTCTTCCTTATACGATGGTCCCCAGGTGGCGATCAGCAACTGTTCGGCGGTTAGAACTTTTCCGCACTCATGCACAAAATGCAGCAGGAGTTTATATTCAGTGGCCGAAAGGTAGATTTGGCGGTCGTTTTTCCAGACCTCCGCCTTGGCAATGTCGATACGAAGGTTTGCGTGTGTGAAAATGCGTGATTCCTTCGAGTCAGATCGATCTCCGGTGCGCCTCAAGATCGCCCTGACCCTGGCCACAAGTTCAGTGGCAGAGAAGGGTTTTGTCACATAATCATCCGCACCGATGTTCAAGCCGGTTACCCTGTCTTGTTCCTCGACTCTGGCGGTTAGCAGAATGATGGGGACATCTGAAAACTGTCTGATCCTCTCACACGCTGTAATGCCGTCCATTTTTGGCATCATCACATCCATAATGACCAGGTTGGGAGAGAATTGGGTGATCATTTCCAGCGCTTCCTCACCATTTCTTGCTGTCGTGATCTCATATCCTTCTGATTCGAGGTTGACTTTTAACAGCCTTAAATAAAGGGGTTCGTCATCCACAACCAAAATTCTAACCGCCATATTCAACCTCCTCTTTTTTCAAACCAGGATTCCCAGATAAGGTCATCGGCAGGTCAATGGTAAAGGTGGTTCCAGAACTCGAGGAAGAAACGGAAATCGTGCCCTCATGCTTTTCAATGATCTGTTTACATATATAAAGGCCCAATCCGGTCCCGTGTGCCTTCATGGATTGCTCAGGTACCCTGAAAAACCTTGTAAAGATCCTCGGTACATAAATGTCAGGAATGCCAGGCCCCTGGTCCGTAAAATCAATTCTAAGCAGGTCTTTTTGCTTCGAAAGTGAGATCCTAATCGAGGAATCGGGAGCATATTTAACCGCGTTGGAGAGCAGGTTATCGAAAACCTGGGCCAGTTTTCGTGCGTCACCACAGATCGCCGGGATCTCTGTCTCGAAATCCAATTCAACCAGAAGGGCGGGGTTTGTGAGCCGGATTCTGGTCACTTCATCGCGGATCAAGGAATCGATCCGTAGAGGATTAAAGTCAAATTTCATTTGTCCGCTTTGGAGGCGTGAAGAGTCAAGCAGGTCGTCAATAAGATCGGTCAGGTTATTCGTTTCTCTTTCAATGATCCCTAAAAAATCGTTTTGGGTCTCTTGATCCCATTTTGTGTCCGTACGCAGCAGAGTGGTGGCATAACCCTTAATGAAACCGAGTGGGCTGCGCAGTTCATGTGAAATTGTATTGATAAAATCAGTTTGAAGTTGAGCAACAGCCTGGATTTCACTGATCTTGTTTGTGGTTTCTTCCAGCAGTTTTTGGCGCAAGAGGAGGGTTGTAAACCCTGCCAATGTGTTCGCGAGTGAAAGATCATCTTCACAATAAGAAGGCCCGCCAAAGCGTATGAATACGAGCACGCCGGGCAAATTTTCTGCTGTACTGAGTGGAATCCCCAACAGGTAGGCAGAGCCTAATCGGTTTTTCGCGTTAAGATGCTGTGGTTCTTCACAGATCAACTTTTTTTCTTCTAAAACACGAATTGCAAGTGTATCTCCCCACGAAGCATCCGCTTCCGCGGATCGGCCGCGCCCGGTCGATTTTGCATAAACGACTTCAATCGTCTGTGTCTCAAAATCGGTCTGGTAGATAACCAGGTTGTCAAAAATGAGGTCTTTACGTGCCTTTACGAGCAACCTGTCAAGAGAGGATTTCCAATTCTTTGAAGTACACAACAAACCGAAGAATTCTTCCGGGTCAATTCCT
The DNA here is from genome assembly GCA_964570925.1 of uncultured Anaerolinea sp. Classification (GTDB taxonomy): domain Bacteria; phylum Chloroflexota; class Anaerolineae; order Anaerolineales; family Anaerolineaceae; genus UBA6107. The sequence continues at coordinate 5,263 of CAZNAF010000005.1, read as the reverse complement.
TTATTTTCGTTTGTTGAAGTTTTATCCATCATCACTATTCACTTATGCAAATTCAGTTGGTTAACGTGAAGTCAAACTTGCTTCCCTTGCCGGGGATGGAGTTTACGATAATTTTCGCCCCGTGCGCTTCCACGATCTTTTTCGCCAGGGTTAATCCCAAGCCCGTTCCGCCCTGTTTTCGGGTTGAAGAACCATCCAACTGGTGGAAAGGTTCAAATATTTCCTCAAATTTTGAAGGGTCGATGCCGATACCGGTGTCGATGACCGAGACCAGGGCGCCTTCAGGGGTTTGTACGATCCTTAAGAAGACTTCTCCTTCAGCCGGGGTAAATTTGATGGCGTTATCGAGCAATTGGTTTAAAACCCAGCGTATTTTTTCTGGATCCGCGTTCGTGTAAAAAGGTTGGTTTTTACAATCCAGCCAAAGCTGGATCTTTTTGTTGCCGGCCAGGGCAAGGTTATGTTCCACACTGTCTTTTGCGAGGGCGTAGATATCCACCCTTTGTTTGGAAATTTGAACGCTGCTGGTTTCGGCTGTAGAAAAGAGGATCAGGTCATCGATCAAACGCGAAAGGCGTTCTGAAGCTCTTCTAAGAACTTCAATGGCATCGCGCTGGTCAGGATTCAGCTCGCCAAAATCATTGGCCAGCAGCAGGTCCACGTATCCTTTAACGTGGGTCATGGGAGTGCGTAATTCATGTGAAATGTTGGAGACAAAATTGTTTTTTAGTTTGTTTAATTCTTCAAGTTTTTGGTAAGCTTTTTCAAGCTCAGCGGTCCTTTGCTGAACGCGTTTTTCAAGCGTTTGATTGGCTTGCTGCAAGGCGTTTTGAAGTTTAATGATCTGATTCGTTACCGCCCGATCCAATGTCGTACGGTCGATGAATCCCATGTCGATCAAAATTTGCCCGAGCAGGGGGGTGTTGCCTTGTTCCCGCTCCTTTTTTTGAGACTCAAGCGCTGCTGTGAGCTGGCCCTTATTGAGCAGACCCTCTTCGACCAGTGCATCACCCAACCTGGGAACGAGAATTTCGGGAGTGAGATTGATAATAAACCTCTTAAAAAATCAAATTAGATCCGGCAACACGCTTGCCGCGATGATCGGAATAATAGACAACCCATTAACCTGAATAGATTGTAGTAATTAATCCATTAAAATTCAATAAAGCGTTCGGGAAATTCGCGTTATTCTTCACCCAGAAGGCGCGTAAGCAGCGCGCTCAATTCTTCTTCCGAGTAATAGTGGATCGTAACGGTTCCGCCTTTTTGTCCATGTTTCAGCGACACCTTTGTGCCCATTTTTTCACAAAGACGTTCCTCAATTTCCTTCACCCCCGGGTCGACAGGCTTGGACGGAATCGCAGGAGGTTTTTGTCCGCCCAATTTGCGGATCAGTTCTTCGGTCTGACGTACATTGAGTTCATTTTTCAGGATGGTTTGCAAAGCCGCCAATTGCGCGACGGTTGTTGGCAAACCAAGCAGAGCCCGTCCATGGCCTTCGGAGATCTTGCCTTCAGCCAGGGCTTTTTTCGCCTGTTCCGGCAGTTTCAATAAACGCATGGTATTGGTGACGGCCACGCGACCCTTGCCGACCCTGGCGGCAATTTCTTCGTGAGAAAGGTTGAATTCGTCTGCCAGTTTGCGATACGCTTCCGCGGTCTCCAGGGCAGAAAGGTCGGCTCGTTGCACGTTTTCGATCAGGGCGAGTTCCAGGCGGTCCTGTTCGGTGGCGGTACGGATGATGACGGGCACCTTATCCAGCCCGGCAAGTTTTGCCGCTCTCAGACGGCGCTCGCCCGCGATCAAAACATAAGTCCCCGAGATCGGATCATGGGTTACGATGAGGGGCTGCAGAATACCATGCTCGCGGATCGAATTGGCCAGGTCGTTCAGTTCGTCATCATCCATGGTGGAACGCGGTTGGCGAGGGTTGGGAATGATCTCGGAGACGGGAACCAGGTTGTCTGATTCTAGTTGCGGAGCGCTAAAATCTCCGGGAATGAGCGCGTCCAGTCCTTTTCCTAATCCGCCTTTTCTTGCCATGGTTACCTGCCTCTTCTGGTTATGAAATTTGTTTGACACCGTCTTGGGTGAGCAGTTCACGTGCCAGTGCCGCGTAAGCCTTGGCCGACCCGGCTTCAGGGGCGTAGTTCGCGATGGGCAGCCCATAGGATGGTGCTTCGGCCAGCCGAATGGACCGCGGGATCACGGAGGCCATGACCTGATCGGGGAAAAATTTCTTCACTTCTTTAACCACGTCGGCTGAAAGATTGGTACGTCCATCGAACATGGTCAGGATGACGCCCCGGATCTTCATCTCATGGAAGAGAGACGCTCGGATGCGGTTGAGCGTTTGCGTCAGCTGCCCGATTCCCTCCAGAGCGAGGTATTCGCATTGCACGGGGATCAGAACGCCGTCACGCGCGGCCATCAGCCCGTTGATGGTCAAAAGGCTCAAAGAAGGCGGGCAGTCAATGAGGATGTAGTCATAGCGTTCGATCGCCGGAACGATCGCTTCACGCAACTTGAATTCCCGTTTGGGCAGGTCGATCAATTCAACTTCCGCACCAGATAGGGCCGGTGAGGAAGGCAGCAGGGAGATTTTTAGTTTGGGATTGTGCAAAATATGCGGCAGGATGGGTTCAGCCCCGATCAAGACCTCATAAGTCCCTTTTTTGACCCCATACTTGTCAATACCGAGCGAGGAGGTCGCGTTTGCCTGGGCGTCCAGATCGATCAACAGCACGCGCTGTCCAAACTGACCCAGATAGGCACCCAGGTTAATGGCCGTGGTTGTTTTTCCGACACCGCCTTTTTGATTCACTAACGTGTAAATTTTTGTCATAGGACTCTATACTCAATAATTTCTGCCATGGATTGTTTGACCTCATCCGGGGTGGGGATGCCGGCAAGGTTCTTTCGTGTCACGGATTTTGAAGCGAGCAGGTTGGCGAACCTTGCCGCTTCCCAGGCGTCGTGTGTGTTCTGATAACGGATGAAAAATGAGGCTGCGAAGATGTCTCCGGCGCCGACTGGTTCGAGTTCCACCACCTCAGGTGGCCGAAAGGAGCGCTGGTCGCCGTTCCAAAAAACACGCGCTCCGGCTGCTCCCTCGGTAACTACCAGGACCGGAAGTTGTTGCGCGAATTCATGGATCACTTCCTCGTCCCCGCGGACGTCTTCGGCGCTGATCACCGCTACATCGGCGTGAGAGAGGACATGCGCTGCCTCCATCCACGCGCTGGCGTGAATAAGTCCCTCTGCGTCCCATTGGCGCAGCCAGCCCTGCGGGGTGAGGCCAACCATGGAGCGCGGGAAGGCGCCCACCAGGTCTGGCTCGATTTCGTGCAGCACCGGCCCCAAATGCACAATCGGGGCGTTACGCCAGGCTGCAGGGACATCCGCCAGGCTCAGCGGGTCGGCGGCGCGCTTGACATGCTGGACGCGGCCCGCAGGCGTGTGCGTGTTTATAAAGGTGGAGGTCTCCCGTGACCCTTTTCTGCAAATTGAAATACCGTTCAGTTCCTCCAGGGCAAGCTCTTGCCGGCAGGAGGTGACAACGCCCACACGCAGACCAAAGGCTTTGGCGGTCAGGGTGGCATACGTGGCCGTGCCCCCCAGCGTCGGCCCAAGCGCCGTGAGATCCTGGGTAACGTGCCCGATCAGCAGGTAATCAACAGGTTCTATAATGGATAGATCGGTCATGAACGCGTCGTTCCTGCCTAGGGGTTTGTTTGAAATTCATCGTCACTTTGCATGGCATGCCGAAAAGGTCGGCCGTCAAGGTCATCCTGTTCCTGAAAACGAGCTTGTTGCGGGTCCTCTTCCAGGACTTCCTGTTTTTGCAGGATGACGGGTGCCTCGGCGCGCATACCCTTGACGGGGGTTTCGCACCAGGGACACAGGTTCCACGGCAGGTCGATGACTTTGCCGCAATTTTCACATTTTTTCTTCAGGCGTGTGTGGCAGCTCGGACAGGCCAGCCAGTCGGAGTCCACCCGCCGGCTGCAGCCCGGACAGAGAGCCGCGTCTTCGATGCTTTGCAGCAGGGCTTCTTCTTCCAGAGAACGCTGGTATTCCTCTTCGAGCGTGGTCGCGGGCCGCAGGATGAGATAGATCAAAAAACCGGGCAAAAAGAGCAGGGCGCTCACCACCACGGCCAGGACCCTCATGAAAGGGTCCCGCGAACGCGTGCGAACGTCTCTTAACACCCAAAAGATCAGGCTGAGCCACAAGGCTGCCAAAAACGCGATGGAAAATCCCGTGCCGATGAGGGTGATCTGTTTGATGAGTTCAGGATCAAGATTCATCTCTTACTCCCATGGAGAGATTATAGCATGGTTGACTGGGGATGATGAAAGACTTGGAGGGGGGTGATATACTTTTTCTTAAGCGTATCCGTGTGAAAAAGGAGGGAAATATGGTGAGAGAATCTCCGGCGGCCTATCGAATTACCGATCTGTCCGCAGACGAGCGTCCGCGCGAAAGGCTGGAAAAAAACGGCCCGGAAGCCCTCAGCAAGGCAGAACTGTTGGCCATCTTGCTGCGTGTGGGCGTGACGGGCTCCAATTCGATCCAGCTGGCCCAGCAGCTGCTCAATAGATTTGGAGGGCTGGCCGGCTTGCAGCGCGCCAGTTTCATGGAGGTCTGCGGAATCAACGGGGTTGGACCAGCCAAAGCGGCACAGATCAAGGCGGCCATTGAATTGGGAATCCGCTTGAAAAACGAAAATCCCGAACTGAACGGTGTGATCAACTCCCCTGAGGCGGCCGCAGAACTCGTTTGCTACGAGATGCAGCCCCTGCTGCAGGAAAACCTGTGGGTCATCCTGCTTGATACCCGCAATCGCAAGATCTTCATTGATAAACGTTATAAGGGCTCGCTCAACGTTTCCATGGTGCGTGTGGGCGAGTTGTTCATGGAAGCGCTCAAACGTTCCGCGGCGGGCATCATCCTGGCGCATAATCATCCCAGCGGAGATCCGACCCCCAGCCCGGAGGACGTCGCCCTGACGCGTTCGGTCATCCAGGCCGGCAAGCTGCTGGACGTGGAGGTGATCGACCACCTGGTCATCGGCTTGAACAGTTTTGTCTCCATGAAACAAAAAGGGCTCGGCTTCGCCTGAACGCCATTGCGTTGACGAAACCATAGCCTTATAGTAAAATACCTTCCGCTGGCGAGGTAGCTCAACGGTGGAGCAGTGGACTCATAAGCCATTGGATGTGGGTTCAAATCCCACCCTCGCCACTATTTATTTAACCAA